>NZ_JMDX01000109.1:0-19169 GCF_000935845.1 Paenibacillus sp. E194 | reverse complement strand
CATATAAAAAAGAAATCATCAGACAGCGCTGCATCAAGACTAGTCAGAAGAGGCAATGATCATAATCTGATTAGATAGGGAGTGTTTTTCCGATGCGAACGTTGAAGAGCTTTATGATGATGTTGTTCGAATTGATGTTTGGATTGTACTATGGTATCTTTCGACGAGGAGAGCACTATGACAAAGAAACACAGCATTTACGTGGTGTTCGCTATGGAGCTTTCGTAGTTGGCCTCATGGTTACACTGGTTTTCATGGCCATGATTTTGTATCCGAGCAGTTTGTAACATACTGGGGAGTGTACAGCATTGGTGAATATACAACCTGAGATAGAGTCTATCTTGAATCGATATATTGAATTGATTGGCGAATATAAGCAGGATTGGCTAGAGGGATTGTATCTCTATGGCTCTATCGCGTTAGGGGATTATTCGTTATCATTAAGCGATATCGATTTCATTGCGATCACTCGTGAACGACTGAATGCAGATGAGATCAGACAAATGGCTATTATACATGCGGAAGTAAGGCGGTTTGCTCCAAAGCCTAATATGAACGGGATCTACTTGACTTGGGAGGACATGGGCAAGCTGTCTCATGAAATTGCCTCGTTTCCCTATTATTGCGATGGGAAGATGAACCGAGCCGGTTATTTCGAGCTCAATCGTGTGACCTGGTATGAAATGAAGCATCATGGCATAGCAATCGTTGGGCCGCCTATTTCTGAATTGGATATTCCCTTAGATATGAACTTGTTCATGTCTGACATGCATGAGAATTTGAATACCTATTGGGCGAATTGGATACAGAGATCAACACCGTTATTGTCTATTCATTCCTTCCTGCTGCTCAATCGTGCTCAAATTGCATGGGGTGTACTTGGTGTAACCAGACAATGGTATACGTTCCGTGAAAGAGCGATTGTGAGTAAGGCTGGAGCGGGGGAATATGCATTGAGCATAGTTCCTCCACGGTGGCATAAGATTTTGCAAGAATCGATCAACCAAAGACGAGGCATCGTGGAATCTCTCTATGCTTCAAAGTGGGCGAGGAAGCGGGATGCTTTGGCATATATGACTTATTTGATGAATGAGTGCAATCATTTGTTCGATGATGAACTTAGCTGTGTAACATGATTGGTAACGCAACTATAATAACGAAGTATTTCTGGAGATTCGGGATCACGGGGAAGTGAACTCGAGTCTTTTTTTATTTTTCTCTATGATAATCATTATCAATGCTATATAATGACATAGATTGTTGATTATGATTATACTGACATAGAGAAATGAGGGAATCGATTGCTGCGAAGGTTTTTCTCCTATTATCGTCCTTACATGGGGCTGTTCTTCTTAGACTTTTCCTGTGCGGTATTCGTCGCATTACTTGAACTCGGTTTCCCGTTGGCAGTGAACCAGGTTGTGGACAAGCTGCTGCCAACAGGGAACTGGACGTGGATTGTATGGGCTTGCATTGGCCTGCTCGTGATCTATTTGATTAATATGGTGCTGCATTTTGTCGTCACGTACTGGGGGCATATGCTCGGCATTAACATTGAGACAGATATGCGCAAGAAAATGTTCGAGCACCTGCAGAAGCTGTCATTTCGTTTCTTCGATAACAATAAGACAGGGCAACTGATGTCTCGCATGTCGAATGACCTCCTCGAAATCGGCGAGGTAGCCCACCATGGGCCGGAAGATTTGTTCATTGCGGTGATGACGCTGCTCGGCGCATTTGGTCTTATGCTCGGGTTGAACTGGAAGCTGGCCGTGTTGACGTTCGTCGTTGTTCCGTTACTATGTTCCATCACGATCTATTTCAATAAGAAGATGATGGGGACATTCCGGAGAATGATGACAGACCTTGCTGACTTCAATGCTCGCGTAGAAGACAGCATTGGCGGGATCCGCGTTGTTCAAGCCTTTGCTAACGAGACACATGAGAAGGAGTTGTTCGCAGAGAACAACGGCCGCTTCCGCAAGACGAAGCTGTTGTCCTATCGCATCATGGCGTGGAATACGTCAATCAGTTATATTTTGATGCGTATTGTAACCGTATTTGTTCTGTTGTGCGGTACATGGTTTGTCATTCAGAAGGAATTATCTTACGGAGAGTTTTTGGCGTTTATTTTGCTGACGAACGTATTCCTCGGCCCGATCCAGAAGATTAATACTGTGATCGAGAGTTATCCGAAAGGAATCGCTGGATTCAAGCGCTATGTAGAGATTATCGACACCGAGCCTGACGTGAAGGATAAGCTGGATGCAGTGGATGTGGGCATGCTGCGCGGCAATATTCGGTTCCAAGATGTTACGTTCGGTTACGAACAGGATCGTCCTGTTCTGCGCGGCATTAACGTTGCCATCAATGCCGGCGAGACGGTTGCCTTCGTTGGACCGTCGGGCTCTGGCAAGACGACGCTCTGCAGTTTACTGCCGCGATTCTACGACGTGCTTGAAGGCAGTATTACGGTAGACGGCGCCGATATTCGCGATATGAAGCTGCAATCGCTGCGCAAGCAGATTGGAATCGTGCAGCAGGACGTCTTTTTGTTCGCTGGAACCATTCGTGAGAATATCTCATATGGACGTCTTGGAGCCTCCGATAAGGATATTTGGGAAGCAGCACGACGCGCGCGGCTGGATGATTTCATTCGTGATCAGCCAGACGGCATGAACACAGTAATTGGCGAGCGTGGAGTGAAGCTGTCGGGTGGTCAGAAGCAGCGCCTCGCCATTGCGCGTATGTTCTTGAAGAATCCGCCAATCCTTATCTTGGATGAAGCAACATCTGCTCTTGATACGGAGACGGAAGCAGCTATCCAGCAGTCTCTAGCGGAATTGTCGGAAGGACGGACAACGCTAGTAATCGCTCATCGCTTGGCAACGATTAAGAATGCCGATCGTATCGTAGTTGTAACCGATAAGGGAATTGTAGAACAGGGTGGTCATGACGAACTGCTTGCCGTAGGCGGCGTGTATAGCCGACTGCACAAGGCGCAATTCAGAGAATAGCATCTAATTATGTGCTGACAGCATTGCTGACCATACTTGTATATTTGTACGATAAAATGAATTAGATTTTGAAGCCTGATTCACGCATGATTGCGTTTCGAATCAGGTCTTTTTGTTTTGTTCGATTAGGGTACTTGGAGCACTTCCAGCAGGTGGTTGTGTGAGGATAATTTGCAATGATCATAATAGTACCTTGACTGTCATAGTACTTTGATCTATATTGTTATTGAGGAGGTGATCCTTGCATGAATGCGAAGCTGTCTTCCGATTTGCTGCGCGGCCATACGGATACAATTATTTTGAAGCTGCTGATGAGTGGAGATAAATACGGTTATGAAATATGCAAGCTGGTGCACAGTGGATCAGACGGGCAATACGAGCTGAAGGAAGCCACAATGTATTCCAGTCTGAAGCGGCTGGAGTCAGAAGGAAACATTACTTCCTATTGGGGCGACGAGACGCATGGCGGTAGACGGAAGTATTACCGCATTACGGACAAAGGGCGCGTCACGTATGCAGACAATAAGCAGAATTGGGAATATGCGAAGAAAATATTAGATATTTTGATATAAGAAAGGTGGAATATGCGATGAATGAGCGACTAAGACGATACTTGGACAGCGTCTTTTCCCCATATGAAGATTTGAAGCAGATCCAGGAACTGAAGGAAGAACTGCTGTATGATTTACAGGAGAAGCTGAGCGATTTGAAGAAGGAGGGTTATGATGATGAGGCAGCCTATCTTCTAACGATTGAATCGATTGGTGAGATTTCTGAACTCATTGAGAGTATTAATTCGCAAACGGTTCAGCTGCAGCAGAAGGTGGGGATGGACTTTTCGAAAAGCAATTTGGAAAACTCTGATTTCAAATCGACTTCTGTGCATGATGGACAGTTCAATTACAGCAATTTGAAAGGATCGGATTTCAGCTATTCGGATTTAACGAATAGTTCTTTCAAGTGCAGCAGCTTGGATCAGGTCAACTTTACAGGGGCAAATTTGTCAGGTGCGCAAATTGTGAAGTCAAGCGCGAGAAAAGCGATTTTCACAGATTGTATTTTCGAGAATACCACGTTCAAGTACTCTGATTTCACTGGCGTCAGCTTTGACAACTTAACATTCAATGGGGTTGTGTTTGATTATGCTGGATTGCGAAAGACAACATTCCGCAATGCGGTATTCAACAATGTGTCATTTAAGACAGATGTGAAGAAGACGATTTTCGACGGGGCGACGATGGATAAGCTGACTTATGCGCTGCTGAAGAGCTATAAGGCTGATTTGTCCAATGTAACGGTGCGCTAAGAAGCTTGGTGCGTCTGCGTAAAGGATGAAGAATTCATAATGTGAACTTACCTGCGGGCCATTAGGCAGCGGGTAAGTTTTTGTTATAGCCCGAAGTCTCGTAATGGAAGGAAGGAGGGGCATTCTTGAAAAAGTGGCTTACCACTGACTATTTGCTCTATGGCAGTGCAGAGAGTATGGCGAATCGTTCCGAAAGGAAGTGATCAGCTTGAAACAGCGGGGTATGAAGACCGAGCCTGCCTTCGCACTGCTTCTTCAGCTTGATGGCGATCCCTATGAACAATTACTTCGAATCGATTGTGATTAATTTCATAGACAATCATGCTGCTGATTGCTAGAAATGATACATATGTAACATTTGGCAAAGATAATAGGGGGGGCAAGTCACAGCATGAGTGGAAAATCAGTTGCACCAGTCAGTCAAGATTATATCATCGAGCAGGTCAAAGAGAAGTATAGCTGTACCGTCTTGAAATGCGAAGGACGTCCTGTGCTTGAATTCAAATCTGAACAGGAACTTCATGAGATTACGGATTATGTGCAGCACAACTTCGAAATGGAATTAATGGACGTATTTTTTACGGCCATTGAGAGTTTGCAGCCAGAAGAGTAGGAAGCTCATATGGGGAGGATTATCAACCAACCCTTCCATGTTGTATAAGGCTGAGAAATGCGATTTTGCAGCATGTTACAGTGGAGTGGAAAGACCGAGAAAAGACACCAATTGATGCCAAAATGAATTTTTTTGTGATAAATGACCGGGTAGCAATGTGTTTTGGTGTACAATAAGATATATTACGTCATTACGCAGCTATTGAGGTGTAGAAATATGATTATTTTGAAAAGTCAGCAAGAAATCGATGCAATGCGCGAATCGGGGAGACTGCTTGCGCAGGTGCATCAAGAGCTCGCAGGTATGATTAAGCCTGGCGTGACCACACATGAGATCGATCAGTTCGTGGAGCGCTATTTGCATAAGCATGGTGCAACGCCTGAACAGAAGGGATATCACGGCTTTCCGTTTGCGACATGCGCATCCGTGAATGATGTGATCTGTCACGGGTTCCCGAACAAAGAGCCATTGAAGGAAGGCGACATCGTAACCATTGATATGGTCGTAAATTTGAATGGTGCACTGTCTGATTCGGCGTGGAGCTACCGTGTCGGTGAAGTATCGGAGCAGGCAGACAAATTGCTCACCGTTACGGAGAAATGCTTGTATCTCGGCATCGAGCAGGCGGTTCCAGGCAATCGACTCGGAGATGTCGGACATGCGATTCAATCCTATGCAGAAGCGAATGGATTCTCGGTAGTAAGAGACTTCATCGGCCATGGTATAGGCAAGGATATGCATGAGGAGCCGCAAGTACCGCACTATGGTTCTCCAAATCGCGGCATTCGCTTGAAGGAAGGCATGGTCATTACGATCGAGCCGATGCTGAATACGGGCCGCTATCATGTGAAGCTCGACAGCGACGGTTGGACTGCACGTACAGCTGATGGCGGTTTGTCGGCGCAATATGAGCATACGATTGCGATTACGAAGGATGGTCCAGTTATTTTGACAACCTTATAAGTGGAAACAGCTGCGAGCAGTTGTTACACGCGTCATGTATGTGAACATGTGCAAGCGCCCTCTGGTGGAGATCATCCCATTTAGAGGGCGTTTTCTCTTTTTGTATCCCCGGTTAATTTATATGTTGAAGGATTTGTCAGAGTGATTATAGAATGGATATATCTGTCTATCGCGAAAAGGGGGATCAATCAATGATACATATACAGACAGTTGCACGAACTCAACTTGATGAGTTGGCAGAGTTATATACGGAGCTCGATGAAAGTGAGACGAACATTGAAAGGCTAAGAGAAAGATTTACTGCGCTGCAATCGAACCCAGACTATACATTCATAGGTGCAGTAGATGATTCCGGCAAGCTTGTCGGCTCCGTAATGGGGATTCGCTGTTATGACTTAACAGGTCAATGTCGCCCGTACATGGTGCTGGAAAATATGATCGTTAGCAAAAGCTATCATCGAAAAGGCATTGGACAAATCCTCGTAGATGCGATTGAGAAAATTGCCGTAGAAAGCGACTGTCATAGTGTTGTTCTTTTATCAAGTGCGTGGAGAACGGATGCGCATCAATTTTATGAGAAGCTTGGATTTACGAAGGATGCGGCATATGGCTTTATTAAGCCATTGAACTAAGCAATGACGCAAGAGAAGGAAGAGATCTTGCAACGACTTCGCAATTAAAGGGGGATGTCGATGAAATCGTATCGGACGAACAGCAGCGATGGCGTAGGCATACATGTTCTGGATACTTTGGATGAAGCAGATCCGTCTATTACCCCATTGCTTATTTGCCCGGGATTGTCCGAGACCGCGGAGGAATTTGAATCACTTATGGAATTCTTGCTTCCGCGAAGATGTGTGGCATTGTCATTCCGTGGACGAGGACATAGTGACACACCGCTCACTGGATATGGCTTGGAGGAGCATGTGGCCGATATCGAGAAGGTTGTACAGGCTGCTGGATTGATTCAATATCACATGTACAGCCACTCAAGAGGAGTATCCTATGCGTTGGGGTATGTGAGAGCAGGAAAGCCGCATATACGCAGTCTGCTGCTTGATGATTATCCGCCTGAGCATCGCGCCATGAGCGAAGCGTGGGCCGAAGAATACTTACATGAATACATCATTCCGCACGAACGCTTACCGCACATTCGGCAGGAAGCGGTTATCGGAATTCATCGTGATTCTGAATATGCTGCTCTTGAAATCATGCTTCCACAGCCTGTTCTAGTCATGCATGGTATGCTGGATGATTCAATGATTACGGAAGAAGATCTGAATCGTTACAAGTTGATGTGCGCGGATCTCACGGTGCGGCCCTTCGCTCACTCCGGGCATGGAATTAGAATGACGGAAGAACAAGGATTGTATGAGACGATTCGAGACTTTTTGAATCAGTGTGACAAGTGAGCATGGGCAGGGCTCGGGAACTTTTACAACTTTTATAATCGGATCTGAGGTCGAGCTAAAAAGGTGAAAATTAAAGATGATGCAGGAGAAGGAGTGCACTGTTCCTTCTCTTTTTTTATATTGGGAATAAGTCTCAATTGTTGGGAAGGTGGCTAATAAAGTTCACCGATTAGGCATAATTGAGGTGTTGATCTGCATAACAAATAAATGGTACAATATGGCATATATTATAAATCTCTGGTGGTGTACGGATGTCAAGCTTTTGGAATGCGGTCATCTCCGGCTCCAAGCAGCAGAAGATTATGCTTGGTGTTTTTGTATGCCTATTCGTCGTCACGCTCCTCGAACTTGAACTCATTGATATGATGACCATTCATTATCATTCAACGGGCAGAACATCAGGCAATGGCAACATAGGATTGATTGCAATCCTCCTATTTGTTCCGTTCTACCTCTTGTTGCTGGCCCTCATTGGTACTGCATCAGGATTCGTTTATATGAACCGGTTGAGTAATAAGAAGTCCAACAGCGGGTTTCTCATTTTCCTCATTGGAATATCGATTGGATTAGGATTGGTACAGCGCTTTGTGTTTATGAGAGAGGGCGTGCCTGATGATGTTTCGGACAATTCCTTATTGGATTATTTGCTCACTCCGTATATGAATTCTGCTTTCTTCAATCTATTCACGTATTTATTAGGGATTATTTTCACGATAGTGTTCAGTTACTTCATTGCACTTCTCATTCATTCCCTCCGTAACAAGCAGGAAGTAGCAGACGAACATGGTTCTCAATAGAAGAATAACTTGTCTTTGTTGCCCTATGATGCGCTCTACAGGCAAGCAAAGGTGAAGAAGCACACCTCAGACTTCCACAACAAACAACTCGTTCTTTCTTTACACACGAAATGATATTTTGCCCACAACATGTGATTTTTTCCATTTTTTATATGTGCATGACAGTGCTCCAACTATTCTTGATCTTTCAAGTTCATCGGATGTCTTCGATGGATTGGTTCATCGTGCAGGTAGTAGTTATTCCTCGTTTTGTGAGTTGGAGGTATGAATTTCAGGATGAGGATCATATGGATGACTGTATTGTGTTTCTGTGTCATGTTGTCCACAATCGGCTGCTCGTCAACAGAATGGCAGCAGTACACGAAGTTGGCCGAAGCATTTAAGCAAGCACAATACGATGTACCTGATTATACGCAAATTACAGGACATGTGGATCAGATCCTCGGGAGATACGAGAGGATTAAGCCTTTCCTGACCCGAGAGACATATAACCAACTGTATCGAAACCGAACTCTGGCCATTGCGTTAGGTACAGCCAAGAAACAGCAATGCAATATCGAAGTGACTTCATTTCAGCTACAAGAACAATCTGAGACTGAGGCTGAACCTAAGACGGTGAAGTCAATGTCATTTACGTATTCCATGACCATGCTGCTGCGTGATGCACAGGGACAGCTGATTGAAGTGATCGAAGTGCCGGCAGGTCAGATGGATTTTGCAATCCAGGATGGGGGATTGTTCATATTGAGTGATCGGGATGGAGAGCCATTAATGAGCAAGTACAACTAGGAGGTTGATTGTCATGATTATTAAAATGCAAACGGACGTATATCGTTCGATTGCACAAGACTCGCTGGGCTGGAAGATGATTGAGCCTATCATTGAGCGAATCAAGGGCAAGGACCCTATTGAGAAGTCACAGGTGTATGCTAAGTTGACCGAGGGTCAAAAGGCACTGTTTATGTTTTTTGTGTTTCATAAGCATACTGAATCTATCGATGAGTTTTATTGGTTTTCCTCTTATTTTGTAGGTGATCTTCAGGCGTGGCAGGCTTTGAAGAAGGGCATGCGGCAATTTGAAGATGAAGGCATGCTGCGCTTGTATGACCAAGTAGAAGCGTTAGTGGAGTCATACAAGCGCAAGCCAGACCGATCTTGGCGTGAAGCGATCGTTGCTGATTTGGAACAAAATGAGGAACTCTACGGCAAGGTATCTCACCTTTATGAAGCGTACAAGAAGCAAGCACCAGCGACGCTTGAACATATCCATTACTATATTCAGCATAACGTAGAAGAATTTGTTGAGCTTGTAACGTAATTATTAAAAATTATTAGCCGCATATGCACACTCTCTTACTTTTAAATAGTTATTTTTTACAACATTTCCGTTATAATAATCTATGGAGTATCTAATAGAGAGGGTGCATATGAGATGAAATTTAGCGATTACACATATGTCCGACCTGATGCGAAGTTAATTGAGCAACAAATCAAACAATTGATCAGTTCCTTTGAAGCTGCGGAAAGCTTCGAACAGCAAGATCGCATCATGTCAGACATCAACAAGCTTCGCAGTGAATTCGATACGCAAGCGCAGCTGGTATCCATTCGCCATTCGATCGATACAAATGACGAATTTTACAAAGCAGAACAAGAGTACATGGATGAAGTAGGTCCCGTTATCCAAGAATACATAACTAACTATTACCGGGCGCTTGTGAATTCGAAGTATAGAGCGGAGCTCGAGGCGAAGTGGGGCATTCAACTGTTCCAGTTGGCTGAGAAGATGCTCAAGACATTCAGCCCTGAGATCATTGAAGACTTGCAGTTGGAGAACAAGCTATCGACAGAATATTCCCAATTGATTGCTTCTGCGAAAGTTCTATTCGAAGGGGAAGAGCGTACGCTGGCACAGCTGACACCGTTCGAGTTGTCCACAGATCGCGATATGCGCAAGCGTGCTTCTGAAGCGAAGTTCGGCTTTATGTCCGAGAACGAAGCGAAGTTCGACCGCATTTATGATGATCTGGTTAAGGTGCGTACGAAGATTGCGAAGAAATTGGGCTATGAGAATTATGTTCAGCTTGGATACGACCGTATGTGCCGCACCGATTACAATGCGGAAATGGTAGCGAACTTCAGAGCGCAGGTGTTGGAATATATCGTGCCAGCTGCTACGAAGCTGAAGGAGCGTCAAGGCAACCGGATCGGCGTTGATCATATGTACTACTATGATGAGTCGTTTAACTTCAAGACTGGGAATGCGACGCCGAAGGGTGATCCAGATTGGATTGTACAGAACGGAGCCAAGATGTATGAGGAATTGTCGCCAGAGATGAATGAGTTCTTCACGTTTATGCGTGAGAATGATTTGATGGATCTTGTCAGCAAGAAAGGCAAGCAAAGCGGCGGGTACTGTACATTCTTGAGCGAATACGGCGCACCGTTTATTTTCTCCAACTTCAATGGTACATCCGGCGATATCGATGTTTTGACACATGAAGCGGGCCATGCGTTCCAAGTGTACGAAAGCCGTCATTTCGAAGTGCCAGAATACAACTGGCCTACGTATGAAGCTGCCGAAATTCATTCGATGAGCATGGAGTTCTTCACATGGCCATGGATGGAGCTGTTCTTCCAGGAAGACACGGAGAAGTATAAGTTCGCTCATTTGGCTGGCGCGCTGTTGTTCATCCCATACGGAGTAACGGTGGATGAATTCCAGCACTTTGTATACAGCAATCCAGAAGCAACACCTGCGGAGCGCAAGGCTGCTTGGCGCGACATCGAGAAGAAGTACTTGCCGCACAGAGACTATGAAGGCAATGATTACTTGGAGCACGGCGGATTCTGGCAGAAGCAAGGCCATATCTATCAATCGCCATTCTACTATATCGATTACACTTTAGCACAATTGTGTGCATTCCAATTCTGGAAGCGCATGAATGAAGATTGGAAGTCCGCTTGGGCAGACTATCTGAAGCTGTGCCGTGCAGGTGGAAGTCAATCCTTCACAGGTTTGGTACAAGTAGCGGGACTGATCTCACCATTCGAAGATGGCTGTATTGCTTCGGTGATCGGGGACATTGAGAACTGGTTGAATGGTGTCGATGATGCGGCATTGTAAGCAATCAGCATTGAATCACAACTGATATTAACAATTGGACCACAAGCACGAGTCGTGCTTGTGGTCTTTGCATAAGGTCGAATTTTAGCTGTCCTCCCTTTATTGCAAATTGATGTACTGGTAATATTAGGGGGAGGGGGTTCGTAGATAGTTTCTTCCATGTATGGCTATGAAAGGGCGGGTAGAATAAAGCTAAAGTGTTTCGGAACTTCATGTGGGTGCAGCCGGCTTCTATTTTCTACAATATTCCCCACCAAAATAATCTATGGATTATCTAATAGAGAGGATGCATAAGAAGATGAAGTTTAGTGAATACGCATATGTCCGACCGGATGCGAAACAAATTGAACAGCAAATGAAACGACTGATCAGTTCCTTTGAAGCTGCAGACAGCTTCGAGCAGCAGGATGACATCATGTCTGACATTAACAAGCTTCGCAGTGAATTCGATACACAGGTGCAATTGGTATCTATTCGCCATTCGATCGATACGAATGATGAATTCTACAAAGCCGAGCAGGAATACATGGACGAGGTAGGTCCAGTAATCCAAGAATACATAACAGACTACTATCGGGCGCTTGTGAATTCGAAGTTCAGATCAGAACTTGAACAGAAATGGGGCATTCAGCTGTTCCAGTTGGCTGAGAAAATGCTCAAGACGTTCAGCCCTGAAATTATTGAAGACTTGCAGCTGGAAAACAAGCTGTCAACCGAACATTCTCAATTGATCGCTTCTGCCAAAATCCCATTCGAAGGGGAAGAGCGTACACTGGCACAATTGACACCATTCGAGCTGTCTACAGATCGTGACATGCGTAAGCGTGCATCTGAGGCGAGGTTCGGATTCATGGCGGAAAACGAAGCGAAGTTTGATCGCATATATGATGATCTGGTGAAAGTACGTACGAAAATTGCAAAGAAGTTGGGCTACGAGAATTTTGTTCAGCTTGGATATGACCGGATGTGCCGTACGGATTATGATGCGAACATGGTCGCGAATTTCAGAGCACAGGTGCTGGAACATATTGTGCCAGCTGCAATGAAGCTGATAGAGCGCCAACGCAATCGGATCGGCGTTGATAAAATGTACTACTATGACGAATCCTTCAAATTCAAGACAGGCAATGCAGCACCGAAGTGCGATCCAGAATGGATCGTTGAGAACGGAGCGAAGATGTATCAAGAACTGTCTCCGGAGATGAACGAGTTCTTCACTTTTATGTGTGAGAACGAGCTGATGGATCTTATTAGCAAGAAGGGTAAGCAAAGCGGCGGTTATTGCACATTCTTAAGTGAATTTGGCGCGCCGTTTATCTTCTCCAACTTCAATGGTACGTCTCATGATATCGACGTATTGACGCACGAAGCAGGCCATGCGTTCCAAGTGTACGAGAGCCGTCATTTCGATGTGCTTGAATATAACTGGCCAACCTATGAAGCGGCAGAAATTCATTCCATGAGCATGGAGTTCTTCACATGGCCGTGGATGGAGCTGTTCTTCCAAGAAGATACAGAGAAGTATAAGTTCGCTCATTTGGCGGGCGGATTGCAGTTCATTCCACACGGTGTATCTGGGGATGAGTTCCAGCATTTCGTATACAGCAATCCGGAAGCAACCCCAGCTGAACGTAAGGCGGCTTGGCGCGACATCGAGAAGAAGTACTTGCCGCATAGAGACTATGAAGGCAATGATTACTTGGAGCGTGGCGGATTCTGGCAGAAGCAAGGACATATCTATCAATCGCCATTCTACTATATCGACTATACATTGGCACAGATGTGTGCGTTCCAATTCTGGAAGCGTATGAATGAAGATTTTACAGCCGCTTGGGCAGATTATTTGAAGCTGTGCCGTGCGGGCGGAAGTCAATCCTTCACAGGCTTGATGCAAGTAGCGGGACTGATCTCACCATTCGAAAATGGCTGTATTGCTTCGGTGATCGGGGACATTGAGAACTGGTTGAACAAGGTTGACGATACTGCCTTGTAGCGCTCAATAGAAGAAGCATCGAAGACCAAAAGCGATTACGCTTGTGGTCTTTGCATACGGATAGAGACAGAAGGAATGAGAATGGAAGAAGTTTGGAAATTACAGGGTTCGTAATCGTGTTCAGTCGTGTATAATATAGCTGTGCAAGTTATTGAACGATAACTTGATTGGTTGAGGAAGGAGGGATAGCATGAAGATGAAGTGGCTAGGCATCGCGTGTGGAAGCTGTCTGCTCCTAACACTTATTTTAGTAAGTGTAGCTAGCCTAACCACAACTGGCAAATGGCTGGGTCTCACAGCTGCAATCCTGATTGGAATAGGCGCCTTATTATTTGGCGTGTTTGCCGATCCGAATCAGGCACGATATATTCACCACCACACGAGCAGTAAGAACGAGCGGCAGAACCGTGAACGGTGGGGAACCTTGTTTCTAATCATGTCCACCCCATTTATTGTGCTATCTCTGATTTTACTAGCGATTAGCCAATAGCTTGGGTACGAACTTTCGGTATCAGAAATTCATGGATTAACTAGTCAACAGGAGATTCAATCATGCACTTTGTATTGTTACTTGTAGCAGGGCTTTTTGCCATTTTTTTAGTGTCTAGCATCATTCGGCAAGATTATCGCAATATCGTATTTCAATCTATTGTTCTCTCGGTAATGCTTCTGCTGTATATCGTATTCCGCAAGGATCAGAAGCGGAGTAATGAATTCGTGATTTGGTTGTACTTGAATCGTGAGCAGCTTCGACAAGAAGGAACCAACTATGAACAATGTCTAATTGATCACGAATCCGAATTCGTGCAGTATGAGGTCTGTCTATCCTTCGGGATATTCAGCTATCGAACGAAAACGGGCTATTATGTGAAGGGTTATCATCTGACACCGCTTCTGAATATGGCCTTCAGTCTTTATACCTTCGTATTTGGCTGGTGGGCGCTCCCAGCTGGGCCTATCAATACGGTGCGTGCACTAGGTTTTAATCTGTTAGCCAAGCCGAAGAAGTTGGAAGAAGTACTGACCGAGATTGAGGTAGAAGTGAACGATGCGCTGCGTAAGGAAGAACAGAAGAAGATGAAAAAGCAGTCTCGCATGTCGAAGGAAGAACGTGAGCTTGACAACCAACAATAACGACAACAATTCTGTGCATGTTGCTGTGGCATCTGCATGGTAGAAGGAGCGGATTCGAATGATTAAAGCAGTTATTTTTGATTTTGATGGCTTGATTGTCGATACGGAAACAGCATGGTATGAGTCGTATAAACAGGTAAGTGCTGCGTACGGAGTAGACTTGAAAATAGAAGTATGGGGACAGTGTGTCGGTGCTTCCTTCGAGCATTTTGATCCATTGGATTATATAGTAGAACATGCAAATCGTCCGATAGATCGCGACGAATTCAAGCGGGAGGCGGATGCGCAGTTCGCGATTATCATGGAAGGGAAGGGCTTGAGACCTGGAGTTGAGATGTATCTAACCGAAGCGAAGCGTACTGGATTACGTATCGGACTTGCATCTAGCTCGAACCGTGTGTGGGTTGAATCCTATTTGAATAAGTTCAATATTCGCTCATACTTTGAAGTTGTGAACACGTCAGATGATGTTGAACGTATCAAGCCTGCTCCAGATTTATATGAGAAGACGCTGCGTGAACTTGATGTTAAAGGCACGGAAGCGGTTGCGTTCGAAGATTCGATGCATGGCATGATCGCAGCCAAAGCAGCGGGAGCTTACTGTGTGGTCGTACCGAACAATGTTACCTCGCATATGGAATTTACAGGAAGTGATGGACGATTAGACTCGATGGCGGAGAAGGAATTGAATGCTGTACTTGCAAGTGTTGCAGCAAGCCCTCAAGCTGAGTCTGTATAAAAAAATGGTGAAATGGAGGATATAGTATTGTCATTTGTATGGGAGAACATGATTGGAGGAATTCTGTTCCTGCTTGTTCTAGTCGCAGTGATGATCGGAGTGGTGCTTCTAATTGTTCGCTCAAAGCAGCGTACCTCTCAATTGCATCTCAGGATCGGGAAGCTGGAACGTCAGGTGAATGAACTACAAGGTCATCCCGCCAATAAACAACGATACTAACAATCGGAACTCTAATAATCTGTTCTACATGAAAGTTGGGGGATAGAAATGACTGCATCGAATGAAATTACATACGGTATGTATACGATGTGTATGGTACAGGATGGAGATCAAGTACTCTTGATGAATCGTCCTGACAGTAAGGGCTTTCCTGGGTATTTGGCTCCGGGAGGCAAGGTCGAATTTCCAGAAAGTCTGACAGAGGGCGCAATTCGAGAAGTCTATGAGGAGACAGGTCTGCGAGTGAGTGGACTGATCTATAAGGGCTTAGACGAATATGTCGTTCCTTCTACGAATTATCGGTACATGGTATTCAATTATTTGGCTACCTCCTATGAGGGAGAATTGTTGAAGAATCCTCCGGAGGGGGAACTAGAATGGGTGCCAATTGAGGAAGCGTTGGAATTGCCGATGCAGTCATGGTTCAGACGTAAGTTTTCTTTGTTCTTCAAGGAAGGGACATTTGAGATATCCGTAGTATGGAATGAAGAGGAGAAGCAAGCGATAGAAGAGAAGATTGTCTTGCTTGTTTGAGGAAGAGGACAATAGGACAACCAATCGGGTAGTTGTAAACTCGTAATAAGTAGGCTTTGCAGAAAACGCCGGGAGTGCCTGGCGTTTTTTGTGTATTTGTATCGAAATTATGTCATGCATGCCCTCTGCATGATCCGACCTTCTTGTTGAAGGGGGAACGCAGCAATCATTGTACCTTAATGAGAATTTTAAAGATTGCACATTGGTAATTGGTGTGGTTAAATATGGTATTAAAGATGGGGTTGCAGGTTATTATCGCGATTTTTCAGGAGGATATCGTGTCCTTGCTTACATTTCTAGCGGAATTGGGGCTGCGCATACTTCTTAGAACAACAGCGCCTCTAAGCTGTTCAGAAAGAGAAATGAGGGAATACAAGCGAGCATATCAGGAAGCGCTTGATGGGGATGGCATCGTACGGATTGCTCCTTCTTATTCAAAAGAACGGTTTGTACGTTACATCGCTGCTGCGGAGAACGTGCTGCTACACGGGTCGAATCATCAAGAAATCGATGAGCTGCTTACGAAGCAGCAAACGTTGTACAACGGGATCATGACCGAGGCGGTTTTTGCGACTAGTGATGGGATTTGGGCCATGTTCTATGCCGTGCTCGACCGAGCGAAGCTGAAGATCAATTTTCGCAATGGATGTGTAATTAGCTTACGGAATAAGAGATTTTATTTTTTCTCTTTAACTAGAGAAACGTTTGAAGACACCAACCACCCGTGGAGGAGGGGGACGATTTATTTGCTGTCCAAGGATACGTTCAACGGCCCCGAACAGAAAGCTGCCGCGTTCGATGAATGGACCAGTTGCACTTCAGTGAAGTCGCTCGCTCGCATTCATGTCAAGCCGTCAGACTTTATATTTTTAGATCATGTAGCCGCGCATAAGAGCACAGAATCTGCCGCATGGACCTGGTTGTTATACAAATGGAGATCGCGCGCTCGCAAGCGAATGCAATCGACGTCCCAAGTATAATATAGCGTTTGGAGGAGGAAGAAAATGAACAAGAAAGAATTATTGCTCGATCAATTTCTCGTCTGCACCTTAGAAAAAGGCTGGTTCGCTCCGTTATTCGCATCGTTGGAAGGCTTGTCCGCATCACAGGCGCTATGGAAGCCGAATAATCAGGTTCACTCGATATGGGAGATTGCTGAACATTTGCTTTTTTGGCAAGAACGCTACTTGCTTCGCTTTCAGCAAAAACAAGTCCCTGATTTGACAATAGAAAATGAAGAAACCTTTAGATTGGGTAAGTCTGACAGAACCGAGGAGGATTGGTCAGAGCTGCTGCAACGGTTCGCTTCTGTTCTTGATCAGTGGAAGCAGGAATTGACTTCGTCCAGCGAGCGCAAGATGGAAGAGTCTGTACGTCCTGGTTCCGATGAACCTTGGGAATCGACGCTCATCAATATGAATGCTCATATTGCCTATCACGCCGGACAGATTGTATATTTGCGCAAGCTGCAAGGAGTATGGGACTCACAATTAGGGGCTTAATCATACATCATGGTTTGGGATAAAGAGGAGGGGTTAAGATGCAGCAAGAAATCGTTGATTATTACACAAGATTTGACGAATGGGGAAGATTGGAGCGGGAGAGCTTAGAATTTCGCATCAATTGGCATTACATGAAGCGGTATCTTCCATCACAAGGGGAGGTTCTGGATAATGGTGCCGGACCTGGGCGGTACGCGATGGAATTGGCTCGCTCTGGTTATCAGGTCACCTTAACTGATCTAACACCTGCCTCTGTTGATTTTGCAGAGAATAAGGCTGCTGAGCTTAATCTCACTGCACAATTTCGCGGATTCTATGCCGCAGACGCTAGGAATTTACATATGCTACCGAATGAAAAGTTTGATGCAGCTCTCATGTTAGGGCCATTGTATCATTTGCAGGAGGAAGAGGAGCGGGCAGCTGCCGCAGAAGAATTATACCGTGTAACGAAACCGGGTGGTATCGTCTTTGTTGCATTCCGACCACGCCTTGTACACACCCTTCTCTCTCTTAAATTTCCACAGAATTGGAAGCCGCTCGACAATGTAGAGGCTTTACAAGATTTTTTACATACCGGAATATTCAATCATGCAGATAAAGGCAGATTTACTGGCGCATACTTTTACAAGGTAGAAGAGATTATGCCATTCATGCGTGAACATGGATTTGAAGGAATCCAGTTGATCAGCTCCTCTGGGCTTGGAGGAAATTTAACGCCGGAGCAGTGGCAATATTGGTCGAGCCGTGGCGAACAAGAGCTCAAGGGCCTCTATCAGTTGCTATATGATACTGCTGCCGATCCTTCGCTGCTAGGAACAGGAACCCATTTGTTATACATCGGCAAGAAAGTCCGATAACGAACATTCTACAATTTGCTCGACAATTCGATGACTCAGTATCGAGGCGAACGCCGCGAAGCTGGGTCTTTTTTGGTATATAGACATGACGAAATAACCACATTTTTCAGGGGATGAAACAATTTGCAACAAATTTTGCATTAATACAAGACTATTGTAAGAGGGAAACAAATATGATAGATTACAAGATGTCCCAGAAAAGAGGAAGTTAAAACCGACATGCTAGATTGAGAGATTACGAGGAGGAACTGATTTTGCAGGTGAAATCATGGTTGAAAAGTTGGATTGCATCATTACTCATATGTATTCTAGTCATTACATCGCCGGCGTTTACGTATGCCGAAGTTGGTACATCAGTTGATTCATCCGCGTCTACTGTACTGTCTAATGCAGCGATGGCGTACGATGAGAAAGTTATGGATTCGAAGCCATCGGATGGTGGTCACCAAGTTATCGATTCCAAGCTGTTGCAAGCTTTTCAGTCTGACGGGGTTGAGACGTACATCATCAAGTTAAGGGAACAGCCGGATATGAAAGCCATCTCACAGCATGCGCTGCAATGGTCTAAGCAGAAGGGAGAATCATCAGCGAAGCAGACACGAACGGTGCGCAACTTCATTGTGAACTCGCTAATGAGCACAGCAGACCAGTCGCAATCGGGCATTATTCAGCAGCTCCGTCAAATGGAGTCCGCTGGGGATGTGCGTGAATTCCATCCATATTACATTGTGAATGCGATTGCGGTAACAAGTACGAAGGCGGCCATGGAGAAGCTCGCAGCTCGTGATGAAATCGAGAAGATTCTGCCTAACCATACATATACGCTTCAATCTGAAATCGTGTCGAAGTCGAAGCTAACGGGAGCACAATCTGCTGCTGGCAATCAAGAAGTTCCGTGGAACTTGCGCAATATTAACGCAGCTCAGGCGTGGGAGCTTGGCTTCGATGGAACAGGC
>NZ_JMDX01000108.1:0-19214 GCF_000935845.1 Paenibacillus sp. E194 | reverse complement strand
TTTATCGATTAACCTATCGTAAGGCTATCGAAACTGTACCGCTTTTTTAAAGGCGTACAGTAATAGATCAAATTTGTCTTGTGAAGTTAAAAGCTCGGGTCGATCTACTGGTAATAACTGTTCGGAATTGCCTTTGCTGAGCTTAATATGATCTTTGAGCATATCCACAATCCATTCCTTAATGTACTCCTTATCAGCGACATCCCCACTGCAGCATGTACGGAGAGTTTTGCGAAGAGAAACACGCCGTTTCATTTCACGAGAATAATCTTCTTCATTACGATACAAATCTAGCGGCAGATCACTCGTCCATGCTAGAAACGTATCCTTCACTGTTTGATCCAGCATGTCCCATGTCCATTCATCCATCGTACGATAAGAGGTGTGTCTGTTAGGATTTCGGAACAAGCGCCAAGAAACGAACATCGCTAGGAGCAGAACCGAAACACTCAAAATTGAGAATCCTATATAACTCCATATTGACATCCGCTATCCTCCTGCCTTTCTCCCATGATGATAGCCGGACTCTTCCAGAATATATTTGCTCAGCTTCATATTCTCTAAGATGAACGGGCAGCGTCTCCCTCGCTCATGTCTCTGAGATTGTCGCAGATACCAGTCCATCACCATTCTATCGTCTGCTGCATTGCGGTAAGCTGCTGCATACGGCGTTGTGAAAAAGGGCTGATGGAGTGAATACATTCGTTTTACGTTCATTGGATTTACTTTTACATCCGCATCATACTGTCCTATCACGAATGCATCTGCTCTTTTTCCTGCTTTCTCCATTGCGCAATGGATCTCTGATCGGTTTTGCGGCAACACTGCAATCGTACCGTGCATATTCATTTTACCAATGAGTTTCAAAGCGATAATATCCTGCTCATTCATATCCCACAGCACTAGATCATATCGTTTGCTCACTAGCTTCTGCACGTGAAGTAAAAGATGCTCATGCAGCGTATCTTCCCTCTCCTCTGAGTCATAACCTGGGAGAATATCTAATCGACTCATCACACTTATCATATAGGAGGAAATCGATTCTTCCTCAACTTGATGGTGTCGAAGCATGCGCGCAAGGGCACTCCAGCCGTTCGGAGTTATTAGCCGCCCGCCTGCTCCAGCCTGGCGCGTAACATCAAAAGCGGGAGGAAATAACTTCTCAACCCCTTCCCCTCTTCCTTTGACATGTATGAGCAGCACTTTCATCCGATAGTGCCAAGCGAGACTAATTGCCGTACACGCAGCAACTGTTGTTCCTCCAGCCATACCTCTTCCGATTGACGAAATCATCCAATGTTTACAGAGCGACATGTTTCATTCGTCCCTTCTTAGGTGTTCTTAAACACTGCTTCCAAGCCCGTTCTGTCAGTTTACCAGTGAAATGCTCTGTAAGGATGCGCCAAGCACGCTTCGTAGCACGTGGATAGTTGGATGCTTGCAATTGACCATCCTGATAATCTGACATGCGTGCAGTCCAATTACGATCATCTTCTTCAATAGCGATACATTCTCGAGTCCACCGGTGCTCAAATATGGAATAATACCATTCGATCATAAACGCAAACTCATCATCCGGCATGAGCGAACGCAGGATCACGGGCACGAACTCAAACTCCTCATCTCCGTCGTATTGCTGCTGGAATGCTTGCAGCCATTCTCTGTTTTTCTGCAATGAATATCTTTCCATCGTTTGCACAAGCAAGCGGGTGTCGATCTGCTTCCATTGTTCAGCATTACAAAACAATGCGCGATCCGTGTCAACAATAATATGTTCGTAAGTATCAAAACTGCTCCCATGCCGTTCAAGCAACTGCATCATATCGTCCCAAGATATAGCGCCTGACAGCACATCATAACCATTCCAGTGCATTATAGGTTGCTGAGATTGCGCGAGTAGACCTGCCTCAGTCCCAATCTGTCTTGTTGATGTTGCATCAACAATAAGCACTTTCTCTTCTAATCTCGTTAGGAACGTCGCTAGCGCCACTACATGATCGCTCTTATCGCAAGCGCCCACGAATATTCCGATCGTCATTTTCCTAACTCCTCCTGTATATTCATCTATGAAACTACTCTTTGTTGAAAATCCTCTTCGTTACTGCTTCTTCGAACCCGGTATCGCTTCTGAGAAAATAGAGTTAGCCTCTTCCCCTCTCTTTACCTCTCCCGTCGATTCTTTATTCAGATTGTCCCGAGTCAGTATCTTATCTTGGGGATTCGCGGCATCATGAGTAATAGTGCCCCCCTTCTTAGCGATGCCTTGCTCTCCATTCTTCGGATTGGGCTGTTTGCGAGTATCGTGATCTTGTTGGACTACACCCGTCTCCCGTTGATTTTCATTAGATGACAGATCCGTGGACTGCACGGAACTAGAACCAGGTTGTCCAACAAATGGTGAATTACGATTAGCAGCCGCTGCTCTGCCGGTTAAAGGTGAGTATCCTGAAGTTGCAGCCGAACCCTCTCCATGCGTAGAAACATAGTTTACGTCTGTACGATTCCCCTGCATGTTGTTCCAACCTTCTGCTGAACTCTTGTTGACACTCTGTCTTTCCCATTCCTTCTCCATCCGTGTTCGAACCAATCTGTTCAATGCTGTATCTGCCTTCTTTACAATACTCGGATCCGCCTCAATCAACTTCAGCACTTGTTCATTGGCCGGATAATTTGGCACCGCTTTATTTTGTATTTGAGGTTCAATGTATCGCAGCGCATAGATTTGCCCACCGTTAACAAAAGCATCGACACAAGCGCTTGAGAAAAGCAGCCTTTCTTGTTCGTCCATATGTGCCCAAATGGTCGGATATTGCATGCTTTTAATCTCTTTCTTGCTAAGAATGATATAGTCTTGACCATTCGGGAAGCGGATTCGTACGTCAATCATATCCTTCTCTTGCAGTCGTAATGGAAGCTGAATGACCGCTGTCTCCACCCAGCGCAAATCATCAGACATCTTCTCATCTTCAAATAGCATTGTAGATATCACAGGTGTACGGGGAACCGTGTCAATCTTCAATCTTTTCCCGATAATTTGATCAGGATGATTCAACGCCTGTTTCGGTGCTAGGTCTGACGACATCTCAATCTTGGCAATATCATCGGATCGAATGCGTTTGCCTGCAAGAAGTGGCTGCTTGAAAACCCAGACGCTTGTTCGTTTTTGCAATTCAGCATTTGCAAGCTTGCGCAGCTTGGCAATCTCATCTTCGTATTGCGCTGCTGCCTTACGATGTACCGCATCATTCAGGCCAATTGTCCAATAGTGATACCCACCTACAAGCAGCCCAGCTACCGTTGCTCCTCCTACCGACGCCGCAATAATCTGCTTAGTCTTCCTCGTCCATCTTCTCAACTTCTTCTCTCTCCTCTCTCTGTTCTATTCCGACTCATCCATCGCCGCAAATGATAGATAAGCCCTCCCCGTTGTATCGGACCAACTAATTGTTCCACCCAAAGGGCTGTATTTTCCGAACATGCGAACGGATCTGCTTGAATCGGAATGTAGGAAGTGACCTTTGCTCCTCTCCCTTTCACTGTTCCACCAGGATAAGAACGATTCGAATATGGAATGCCTAGTACCCAACGATGGAACCCTCTTCGCTCAAATTTCCCAACGATTGTTGTACAATCTCTCTTTCTCCAAGGGGAGAGGCTTCCCACGAGCACAGGAACATGAGCCCTCATGAATTCATCCATTCGTTCTCCATGATCATCACAACCAAGGTCTAACACAATATAGTCATAGGATCCGAGCAAGGGTGGCATTGGATTCACACCATACTTCCATTCCATGCAATCCACTCCAAACAATTTGAACATTTCCCCTTCAGCTAAATACAACTCTTCTTCACTCTCATATTCCTGAGCCAATAATGGAATAAGAGATGGATCCTTAACATTAGCATCGATATATAGCGTCTTCCGCCCCTTCTTCGCAAGCATGGCAGCACACATGAGCGCTGATTGCGTAGTTCCAAGTCCTGAAGCAGCACCGAGAAAAGCAATCACCACCCCTGCATTCGATGCTTGCCATATCTTGACCTCATCATGGTTAGCTCCTTGGATTCCATAATGTCCATGTCCTGAATAGTAACGTCGTAGATGCTCAATTAGTTCATCAGCAGTTTGATAGCGTTCTTCAGGTCGCTTTGCAAGTAATCGTGTCAGTACCGAAAAAACGCTCTCTGGCACATCTTCTGCCAGCATAGATGCGGTTAGCGGACGTTCTCCCTTCCATATGCCGCCGGTCAACATATGACTAATGAGTGCACCTACCCCATATAGATCCGTTCTTGCATCGGTCTGTTGTCCCCGATATTGCTCCGGAGCAGCAAAGCCTACTGTACCAAGCTTAACCGTGTCTCGATCAGATAAGGGATTCACATTCCTAGCGATTCCAAAATCAATGAGTTTCACCTGGCCATCCTTAGCCAGCATAATATTAGATGGCTTTACATCTCGGAATACAACGGGCGGATTCTGTCGGTGCAAATAGGCAAGCGCTTCACAGACCGGAATGACAATATGCATCGTCTCTTCAAAACTTAGCGGTTTCATGCGCAGCCGATCCGCTACCGTGTGCCCTTCAATATACTCCATCACCAGATATGCTCTGCCGCTGGCATCAGGTGGATAGAAATCCACAATAAGCGGAAGATGTGGATGTCGAAGTGATGTTAAAATAGATGCTTCATGAACAAGCTGTCTCACATCTTGTGCCGCTGGTCTTGATTCCTTAATCGCCCACTGCTTGCCGATCAATCGCTCGTCATTGGCTAAATATACAACGCTCATTCCCCCTGTTCCGAGCAACCGAACGATTCGATATCTGTCTTGCAATAAGTGTCCAGCCTGCAAATGGTCCGTTATGGAATGCGCCACAATTCTCCCCCTAGGCGACAAAAAAAGCACCCTGATTGCAAACCTATCGGTTTGGAACAATCAGGGTGCTTCCCTTCGCTCATATTCACTTGTTGTTATTTTATTCCATTCGGAAGTATATGTCTAGTCTTTTTTCTAAAGAATGCTAATTTCGCAAACAGACAATGCCAGTACACAGCAGCATACGCTACATCTTCATCATGTACAGAGTGATTTCATCGCGATTATGGAATAATTGTTTCGCACGAATAATGTGAAGATGCTCAAGGAACATTTCCTTCACTTCCCGTATCGTCTGCAATGGTTTTTTGTGCATCAGCTTTACAGTCACAATGACAGTACCGCCTTGCATAACCGAATCCAATAAGCCAATAACAAGCTGTGCTGTAACTTTAGGGCTCCAGCTCATGTCGCATACGAGCAAATCGAATTCTCCAGGTTCCAAAGCCACGTCCCCTGCATTGCTCTTATAATAAGTCAAGTTCGGATGATCAATCAAGCTCGGATGCATTGCAGCAGGATCGACTGCAGTAACGTGTACGCCTCGCTCCAGAAGGAGACTTGTCCAACCTCCTGGCGCAGCCCCAATGTCAAGGGCATTCCGATAAGCCGTAAAGTCCAAACCGAAAGTCCGTTCCGCCTCAAGAAGTTTGAACTTTGCTCGAGATACCTGCCCCTCTTCCCTACGGAAGCGTACCGTACCTCCTGGCCAATCTGAACCTGCTTCAGCTGTTGTCATGAGGCCTGCATATCCAACGCCATCATGAATAAATAAAGATACAATTCGCTCGGGATCCTGGATCGCGACAGACGCTCCTGTACGCTCAACAGCAGCACGCAGCGCATCTCGAAGTTCCTTGTCGAGTGAATCACCCGCAGCGCTTGTGCGAACATGAACGCCTAGTCGCATGCCCTCTAAAGAACCTTCTGAATTACGGATCAAATGAGTAAGCAAGCTGTCAAATGATTGAACTGTGTCAGTCTGCAATGCCTGAATATCGAATGCAATGTCAACCGGTTGCAAATAGCGAATGAACATGGTCGGCTCAGACTCCATCGCTTGGAATACCTCGTTGCGATCAACAGGCAATTCCATTAGTGCAATTTCCCCAGAAACCATCATTCGACTCTTCAACTGACCGAACCTTCTTCGCCACTCTTCCTGCGCGTAGGCAATATAGCCATGATTGGACGTGACGATCCAGTGTGATCCATATTCATAATTTGTGTCTAATTGTAGCGGATGTAATAATTCCAAGCAGTGCAACCTCCAAATGCTGAATCAACTTAACTTGCTTCAGCTGTTTCCATTTCATTATGTTAACCAATTGTAATCTATTTACGTCATTCATTATCAGCCGAAACTATACGATTCGGAACATTTCCTTGCTTAAGACAATCAACATGAGACACCCGATCAGGTGTGTTAGATCATTCTGCGACCGGCCATTGACCAGCATAATCCTTGCATGAAGAACAGCCCGATAAGGATCATTTCAAATATTCTCTACTGAATGATTAAGTTACGAGCTACTCCTTGCTCACATTAGGATTAAATTTATGAAGAGGTCTCCTCTTCTCTCCTATGATTCAAACGTTCATAAATGTGAGATACAGAATGAAAGGCGTATATCTTGTCAACGCAGCCCATGCCTTCTCGATGATCCCATACAAGCAGACAAGGGACACTTTCTATTCGTAATGTGTTCACCCATACAGGGATAGAGCTAACATTGACCGCTGCTATTTCCAACTTCGGATTCGTTACTTCTACAATGTTCAGCATCCGCGATGCTAACTGGCAAGTCCCACAAAAAGGACTATGTATGAATACTGCATCCCATTGCCTAAAAAAACAGCTCTACAGCAGACAAGCTCTGTGATTGCACCTGTGCTGCCTTCAGCTGCATTTCCGAAATTTCAATCATACCCTATTTCCTCGTATCTGCATCAGCAAAGACTCTGGCATCGGCCCATTACTCAGTTCAACATGCTCAGGCTTATTCGTATAGAGCATCTCGAACATTCGCTTTCTACCAATCATACTCGACGTATGCAAATAAATCGCAGTATGCGGATACAATCCACGTATGACCATTTCTCGAACTAGTTCCGTTCCCGTTCGCTCATCTTCACCCAAATCATGATCCAAGGAAAGAATCCCCACTTGTTCATGTTCCAATAGCAGAAGGCACTCTTCCGCATTGCGAGCAAGCACGAAGCCTTCTGGACAGCGACGGTAATCATCCAAGTACACATGTATCATCATTATCACTTCCTTACCTATCCGATGCCCATTGATAACAAGCCGCGGCAGCATAACTGCCATACAATGATTGGCCTACTGCAAAATATCCTGGATAAGCTTCCACTCCTGCATATGCCCTCCAGAGGCATCGCCCGGCGTCTCCAGAACGAACATACTTCGCTGTAATTCCTTTGCTCTGAGGAGCTCCGTAAATCCGTCAATTCCAATATACCCTTGCCCCAAATTTGCATGGCGATCTTGCTTGGAACGATAAGGCTCGCGAGAATCATTCAAATGAACGGCATGCACATGTTTCCAAAAGTCATGCCGGTTCCCCGCCATGAGAAGTTCACTCGTCGCAGAGGGGTTCCACAAGCCACTTGCGTACGCATGGCAGGTATCGAAGCAAAAACCGATCTTATCGGGATATTGACTGAATTGCCGGATACTCACCAATTCTTCCAACGTAGCACCTAACCCACCGTGATTCCCGGCCTGATTCTCAATCAGCAGCTTAACACGACCATTCCATACGGAAAGAACAGTGTTCAATGTAACAATAATATTTTCGTAGCTACTCAGCTTCTCCGCATCTGTGGCGGGTGTACTTGAGATACCCTTATACGAACCAAAATGTACGACAATCCCTACCGCTCCACAAGCCTCTGCAATCATAAGATCGTTAAGTAGTGACTGAACCGTAAGCTGAAACTTCTCAGGTGAACGCCTTGCATCCACAGCTAAATTTGTTGGATATGGCGTATGAGCAATGGACTGGATGCCATGCTGTAAACAGATTTCTCGCGCAGTCTGAGCATCGGCCTCATATCCACTTTTGACCGATAAGCCTCGCGGATTTTTGCTAAAAAACTGATAACTTCGAACTCCTGCTTCCTGCTGCAGTTGAACTGCCAATCGCGCTGCGTGCGCATACCCTCCCCGTAAAGGCAAATGACAACCAAATGCGCGCGCAGCATGGCAGGATTCATTCTTGTTCGGAGCCATCTTCTGCTGGATCAATCTGGCAATGTGGACAGAAGTTCGCAGGACGACGTTGAATCATCGCGACTTCAATCGCTGTGCCGCATTTCGGACAAGGTTCTCCTGTCTTGCCATGAATGGTTATGCCCGTTGTTTCCCCTGTTTCGGGCTGGTGCTGCTGTGCAGATATCTGCGTATCCACTAAACCATCTTGCTCAATTTCAATATGCAACACATCAAGCATCGCGTAAAACACACGATTCCAATGTTCGGATTCAAGTTTCTCCGTACGTACAGTTGGGAGCAGTCCAGCAGCAAATGCGATATCATCCGCCAACTGACTTCCTATCCCAGCGATAATGTTCGGATTGGTCAATGCGGACTTCAAAGTCGTACGACGCTTAGCGAACCGCTGAGCGAACCGCTCTGCTGTCAAATAGCGGGATAATGGATCTGGCCCCATCTCGAGATGCATTTCCTCCACCTGCTTCGCTGTTAACCACATAATCTGGCAGCTTCGTGCACCGTAAATGTACATCTGTGCATGATCGGTAGTAATTGCGAATTGTGCATGGGAGACATCATGTCGTTGTTCTTCATCTGGTTCCATATGTCCGGCTGCTCCTTGAGCAACTGTTTGAAGGGTAGAAACTGCTTCCATACGACTACCGGTTCCTACACGAAGAACAAGTCTACGGCCATCATCAAGATGCAATATTAGATCTGTCCCTTTACGTTCAATATACAGAATTTGTCTCCCAACCAAACCATTTGTCAAGCTATGGAGATCCGTATTCAACCAAGATTCACGCTGTACATGAAGGCTGCGAATGCGCTCTCCAGTTATCAACTGATCCAGCTGTTTGCGATATCGTTCCGTTTCAGGAATTTCCGGCACCTTGCATCTTCCTTCCTAATTCACATTCATGATCGCCATGTATTTTATGTTATTAATTAAATCATTCACATTCTAAGATATACATTATAGCATTTCCTTAATGAACCATTCACGTACTTGCTCCATGTTATGAAATACCATGTTTGGCTCCACACCGGCACGAGCACAAAATGAATCATAATTGTCAGGCGTCGTTACTCCGGTATAGGTAAGTGCTGTGCGGCATCCTGCATTCACTCCGGCAAGAATATCAGTCATCATATTGTCTCCAATAACGATAACGTCCTGTGCCGTACACCCAAGCCGATTCATTGCTTCATCCATAATAATTTCACTTGGTTTCCCGATAATAATAGGTTCCACACCAGAAGCGGATTGGAGAGCGGCACCTATTGTACCCGCACCAGGGGAAAATCCACGATCTGATGGCAGCATAACATCTGGATTAGTCAAGATGGATACAGCTCCCCTACGAAGCGCACAAGCAGCTGCCTCCAACTTGGTGTACGTCAAGCTTCGATCCAAGCCCTGAACGACAACTCCAATTTCAGAGTTCCACACATCATCTACTTGATCCGTCCACGATATTCCGGTATCCTCCAGCGCCTGCTGCAAGCCAAGCTCTCCTATCATGAATACCATTTTATCCGAAAATCTCTTCTGAATATACGATGCAGCCGCTTGAGCAGAGGTGAGAACATCTTGAGCACCCGCAGAAATACCAAAATGCTGCAAGTGATTTGCCACTTCTTCTGGCGTGCGCGTAGAATTGTTCGTAACAAACAGATAAGGAACTCTAAGTTGGCCAAGCTCCTCTATTAGCTTGTCCGCTCCTTCAATCGGAGAAGTCCCATGATACATGGTTCCATCTAAATCGATAAGCGCATATATGCTGTTGCGCGATTTTTCTGTCATCATTTCTAAACACGTTCCTTCCTTGCCTAACAAATGCCTGCAGCATGCTGTGGAAAATAGCAACCTGCCTGCAGGTACAATCGCTCCACCATCTAATGGGAAGTACTCATCAAATCATCGAATACAGAATCCGAAGATCCCCCAGCACATATTGGATTCAAAATCAAAACCTGTCTGGAGTCCCCCCACAGATTGCTGCCTGATATCCATAGCATCATAACCCATACAGTTGACCAATGTTAGTATACGCAATTCCAGGCCAAAAGGACAGAGCCCCTTGTCAAATCCACGGGCGATTCCTATTCGCTACTTATTAATTGTAGAGAACTTCCGCCGCTATTGTGTTCCGATAACATAGAACAGACGCGATGAAATAGAACAACTCCCGCTATTCCCATGTACAGGAGCGGGAGCCATGCTTGGCGTGTTGGGATTGATTATCTTGCGCCTACATTCTTTGTGCTTCTGAACGTTTACCGCTGATTCCGTGCTTGTGAGGCGTGAATCACTTGATCTACCAAGCGTTCTACGAGAAGCCCATCTTCAAGTGTTGGAGCCAAGCTATCCCAACGTTCATCCCCGCAGTGGCGCAAAATAAAGTGATGCAGCGCAGCGAAATGACTGTCCTGGAATATGCCGAGTGTTGCCTTCTCATCAGGAAGCAGTGCAAGTGATTCTGGTTCTGGTGTCGCCTCATGACGACCGCTTACTAGATGCAGCTGCGGTTTCTTATCGGTTTCCAAATCGCAAGTGATACTGCCCTTCGTTCCGACAATGTGCACACGGAATGCATCCTCACCTAATGCAATACGGGATACTTCCACGATCCCTCGAATGCCTTGCTCTGTTACATAATTCATAAGTGCCCAATCATCTACATGAACTGCCAAACGTTCGTCCGTTCCGTTTCCTGCTCTGCGGCTCTTAATAAATGTTTCGGTATTGCCATCCACACTCTTCATTTCACCAAACCAATGGCGGAGTAAATCAAGAGCATGAACACCGATATCCGTAATGGCTCCTCCTCCAGATAACGAGTTGTCTACCCGCCAACTGTAAGGCCTGGCATCGCTTAAATATCCTGAACGCAAATATGCCAGTCTGCACTGTAGCACATCGCCGATAATCCCTTCTTCCAGCCATGCCTTGATCCGCATGACTGCCGGATGATAACGATAGACAAATGCAAGCTGCTGTATCAGTGTTGAGGGGACATCCTTCAGCAATTCCGCCGTAGAAGCAGCACTTTCTGTTACTGGCTTCTCGCAATAGATGGCTTGATTATATTGAACCGCTATGCGGACTTGCTCAGCATGGAGCGCATTCGGCGTACAAATGCTAATTGCTTCCGCTCCATCGTATTGCAATGCTTCTTCCAAGGAGGAAGAAACATGTGCAAACCCAATTTGGCGTGCCTGATCCAACGTCTGTTCAGGTCGACGAGTAACGAGTGTATTTAATACTGGTGTAACGGGAAGCTGCTTGATGATCGGCATCGTACGCAGTGCAATCATATGTGTCTTAGCGATATTGCCGAAGCCTACGATCGTAAATCCAAGTGTATTCATAGCAGATCCACCTTCCTTGTTTTCAGCAACGACTAAGATGTTTCGAATAGAAGTGCCTTGGGAAATGAAATATCTTATTTCTACATTGTAAATAACCATTTCAAGGCTGGCAAGGGCATATATACGGCTCAACAAGGCGTCGCTTTGACGTAGAGTGATGTCAGAGACTGTCGATTGCAGGCAGTACGTGATGCAAACCAGCCGCAAGCTGAGCTATTTGTCAGGTTCTGCGCTTTCCCGGGAAACTTTTTATGTACAATTGCCTTTCTATTACCCTACTTTTCCCCTTCCGCTCGTTTTTGACTATTAGATCTCAAGTCAATCGCCAACGACTTGTAATACAACCTTGAAGAAAAAGAAAAAACGGATTGCTCCGTTTCTTCTAGATGAGCCAGTAATGCCTAATGTGGATTCACTCTAGATTCGTCAGTTAGATTTTTGCAACTATTTAAGTAGTACATTTCTGTTATACATAAGGAGGCTCCCAGCCCTTTTTACTCCAACCGACTTTCGTTCTAACTACTCGAAGCTGCTTATCAAGCTCTACCTCAACACCGAACGGTAGCCCTCCTCGATGCCAGAAACGAACATCATTCCATATGATTTTGTAGCCATCGCTCCAGCGTTGTGTTCGAACGATCACTCGTTCAGCAAATCCAAGAAAAGCCCGTACTCCATCTGTTGTTAGAGCTGGCTCCATAACTTGGTCGTCTATGAACATTTTATTGTATACACTGTGTTTCTCAAAAGTTACTGCTGAAGATAACCGCAACGGATTGCAATGCCGTATCCACCCTGTCTCATAATGCTGTTCGTACTCAACAACGTACTGCCAACTAAGCCAAGTGACCTCTGGAACAAGCTGATGATGAATGCCATCTGGAAATTGCTCCTTCAATCGATGCAGGAGACGCTGGTGAACCTTCCAACGCCACAAGATATACAACAGAGTCACCGCATATCCCCCGATAAATATCCATGCAGCATCTGCTAACGACAGCCATACCCAGCTAATCACCCCTATTAGGTGAACGACAAATAGGAAAGGATCAAACAAACATAATACATCAGCATGAAGCCATCTGGTTGAAAAGGGGCTTCCAGCTTGAACTCCATATGCATTCAGCCAGTCCAAGCCAATGTGCACCATTACTGCAAGCCAAGTATACAGCAGAACGAGCGGCCACTCGTCCCCCACTTGAAATAACCATGAGATCGGCAGACCAATGACAATTGGCCATACGAACCATGCTGGAATCGCATGAGTAATGCCTCGATGGTGGCGCAAATAGGCTGCATAGCTGCGAACTCGTGTAATTGCATCAAAGTCAGGGGCATGTGAAGCAATGAGTGTGGCGGTCAAGATTGCAGAGAACAATCCCGGCTGCTCCGCAACCTGAGGGTGCATACAAGCAGTTCCAGCCAATGAAGTCCCAAGCAGCAAATGACTCGCAGTATCCATCCATAACTCCTCCTTAGCATCACGGTTGCTGAACATGCAATTGCCTAGGCAATTGCATATCCAACTAACCCAGTTATGGATAGCGTATCGAGGAACCATTAACGGTGCATTGTGTTGATATTAAGATGTTGTAACGATCGTATGTTCATCAGCAAGAACGGTATTAGAAAATAAGCCGCACGCCTCCTGCAGCAGTTCCTCCATCCGTTCATCATTGTATCGTGAACTAAAATGGGTTAACGCAAGCTTCTTAACGCCTGCTGATACTGCTATTTGTGCAGCTTGCCGAGCCGTACTGTGGCCAAACTCATTTGCATTTTCACGTTTATCGTCCATGAAGGTCGCCTCATGCACAAGCAGATCAACACCTTGAGCCAACTTGATTGCATTCTCACATGGGCGAGTGTCGCCGAGTATCGTCACTGACTTACCGGGAATTGGGCTTCCAAGAACAGAAGACGCTTCTACCAACTCACCAGACGGCAGCACAATATCTTGCCCTCGTTTCAATTGTCCATATAACGGCCCAGGCGGCAGATTCTTTTCCTTTAACAGATTCAAATCAAGCCTGCCTGGCTTCTCCTTCTGCTGCACCCGATAACCTAAGGAAAGAACACGGTGTTCAAGAGGCAGTGCCGTAACCGCAAACTGTTCATCTTCCCAGATAACTCCAGACTCCACCTCCTGAATATGAAGCTCGTAAGGCAGATATGTTTCACTTAATTCGAACACAGTATGTATAAATCGTTGCAGTCCAACTGGGCCAAATACGGTGAGAGGAGAAACTCCACCTTGATAGGCACGACTGGACAATAGTCCCGGTAAACCGAAAATGTGATCCCCGTGCAAATGGGTGATAAAAATAAATTCACACTTGCCTAGCTTTAATGGAGATTGCAGCACTTGATGCTGGGTTCCCTCTCCGCAGTCGAACATCCAGAAGGATCCGCGTTCCTCATACAGACGCAGCGCCATACCACTTACATTGCGCCTAGTTGTCGGCATTCCAGCTCCTGTTCCCAAGAAGTATATATCCATACTCGTGTAATACCTCCTACTTCTGATGTAATCAATCCATCTAAGATTGGTGATATGCATATTTTAATCCTAGTTAACTATTTGTTATATAAATGATTAACGTGAATAGTATACCTCACTCATCGAAGATATAATAAGCTCCGCACGCCTTCCGGCATTACGGAGCTCATTGGTATCTGTTGAAAAGAGGGTGATACATAGACAACTTACTATTTCCGATGATTATCGAAGTAGAATTAGAATTATTCCCTATTTATGCTTTATCGACGTTAAAGTATTGCGCTTGTGGATGAGCGAAGACCATCGCTGATACGGACGCCTCTGGCTCCATCATAAACCCTTCTGTTAAGTGGATCCCAATATCCTCAGGCTGCATGAGCTTGAATAATGGTTCTTGATCCTCAAGATTTGGACAAGCCGGATAGCCAAATGAGACTCGAATGCCTTGGTATCTAGCTCCAAATCTCTCCTTCATCGTCATCGTTTCTGGATCAGGATAGCCCCATACTTCGCGCATCATATGGTGAATTCGTTCTGCCAGTCCTTCTGCAAGCTCCAACGCTACCGATTGCAGTGCATGAGAACGTAAGTATTCACCCTTCTCCTTCCATTGATCGGCCTTGCCGCGAACATCGTCCCCAGCAGTTACAACCAAGAAGCCTACATAATCCATTACTCCGCTTTCTTTCGTACGGAGGAAGTCTGCAAGACACAAGTAAGGATCAACCTGCTGACGCGGGAAGGTAAAGGTATGCAGTACTTCCTGAACGTTGTCCGGATTGTATATATGAATGGAATCCCCTTCCGATTGAGCCGGGAAGAAACGATACATCGCGTTCGCTTTTAGCACACCTGCTTGTGATTCTTCCACTAAAATCTGATCAACGGTTTCCTTCAAATCAACAGTCTTAGGATCCCGATTCTTCAGAAGCTGTTCCACAGATCCCTTCAATCCTAAATGATGGCCAAGCAGCATCTGGAAGTTCAAATAAGGGATGACTTGAGGAATTGGAATATCTCGAAGAACGTGACGTTCCAAATCCGGCGGAATGTATACCTGTGCTTCTCTTATGTCCGAGCGTACCGCTCGTGTAAGCTCTGGCAATTTCGATTGATTTTCCGCTTCACGAGCTAGACGCTCCTTATGAGCGCGAAGCTCTTCCACTAGATTCTGGCGTTCTGAAGAATTCATAATTTTATTAGCAAGATCAAGACCGTCCATGGCATCCTTCGCATATAACACTAATCCATCATATTCGGGACTAATCCGATTTTTGGTAAATTTTCGTGTTAACGCCGCTCCGCCAACAAGAATCGGCACATCGATTCCAGCTGTTCGCAAGTCCTGTGCGGTTATGACCATCTGCTGTGCAGACTTCACAAGCAAGCCCGACAGACCGATTGCATCTGGCTTCTCCTTGCGATAGGCTTCGATCAATTGATCTGGCGGAACCTTGATACCAAGGTTGACGATTTCATACCCATTATTCGATAAGATGATTTCAACAAGATTTTTGCCGATATCATGCACATCGCCCTTGACCGTTGCGAGTAGAATTTTCCCTTTAACAGCAGACTCGTTCTTCTCCATATGGGGTTCCAAGAAGCTTACCGAAGCCTTCATGACTTCTGCACTTTGAAGCACTTCCGCAACGATGAGCTCATTGTTGTTGAACAGTCTTCCGACCTCTCCCATCCCTTCCATTAACGGACCATTAATGACCTCAAGCGGCGAGTACTTCTGAAGCGCCTCCGTTAAGTCAGGAACAAGACCTTCCTTCGTGCCTTCTACTACATATGAAGCTAACCGCTCTTCAAGCGGCAGGTTGCTGGTCTTTTCTTTTTTCTCGACTTTACGGTTACGGAATGCAGCTACGAATGCGGCCAGTGTATCATCGTTTGTGTCGTACAATAAATCTTCCGCAAGCTTGCGTTCATGTTCTGGGATGGATGCATAGCGTTCCAACTTTTCCGTATTGACGATCGCGTAATCCAATCCAGCCTTCGTACATTCATATAGAAAGACGGAATTCAATACTTCACGCCCAGCCTCAGGCAAACCGAACGAGATATTACTGATTCCTAGTATCGTTTGAACCTTTGGAATGGTCTCCTTAATGAGGCGAATCCCTTCCACTGTTTCTTTTGCCGAACCAATATATTGTTCATCGCCCGTTCCAACTGGAAACACGAGTGGGTCGAATATAATGTTTTCAGGCTGTATACCATAATCATTTACAAGGATGTCGAAGGATCGCTTCGCCACCTCAAGTTTATCTTCGCGCGTAATCGCTTGACCACGTTCATCAATCGTACCTACAACCAAGGTTGCACCATAACGATGAACAAGCGGTACGACGTGGTCGAATTTCTCTAGACCGTCCTCTAAGTTAACAGAGTTAATAATCGCTTTCCCTTGTGAATACTTCAACGCCAGTTCCAATACCTTGGCATCTGTCGTATCGATGACGAGCGGTGCCTTAACCTTCTTTACAACTTCCTGCAGAAATTCCTTCATATCAAGAGCTTCGTCGCGATCCGGATCCTGAACGCACACATCGATGACATGTGCTCCATTTTTCACCTGTGCACGTGCGACTTCAGCGGCTTCTTCGATTTTGCCTTCTGCGATCAATCGCTTGAATTTGCGCGAGCCGAGAACATTCGTACGTTCCCCTACCATATAAGGGCGGCTCTCATCTTCCACATATACCGTCTCAATCCCGGATACAGCCGGAGGATGTTCGCCGAATTCAGTACGCGGAGCATATTCGAGCAATGTCTCTCTTAGTACACGAATATGTTCAGGCGTTGTTCCACAGCATCCCCCTGCAATATTCAACCAGCCCTGCTCAGCAAAGGTTGCGATTTTGCGGGCAAGCGATTCTGGAGATTCATGATAGTGACCATTCTCATCGGGAAGCCCTGCATTTGGATAGCAACTGATCGCAGAGTTTGCAATGGAGGCAAGGGTACGCAAGTGATCGCGCATGAATTCCGGCCCAGTCGCACAGTTTAATCCGATCGAAATTGGTTTCAAATGCTCTAGGGAGATGTAGAATGATTCAATATTTTGACCAGCAAGCGTTGTCCCCATCGGCTCGATCGTCCCCGATATCATGAGCGGCAGCGTGATGCCCGTAGACTCGAATGCCCGTTGAATCGCGATCGAACCCGCCTTAACGTTCAACGTATCCTGTGAAGTCTCCAATAGGAGCGCATGAACGCCTGTTTCAATAAGCGCGACTGCCTGTTCATAATAGCTGTCAATTAACTCATCAAATGTCACCCCGCCGGTAACCGATAAAGTCTTCGTCGTCGGCCCCATAGCACCGGCAACGAAACGCGGCCATTCTGGTGTACTGTATTTTGCAGCTGCCTCGACAGCAAGCTTCGCCGCGGCAACGTTCAGCTCACGTGCTTGATCAGCAATATCATAATCGGCAAGCACGATACTGGTAGCCCCGAACGTATTCGTCTCTAATATGTCTGCGCCTGCTTCTAAATATTGTTCGTGTATTCTAGAAATGACATCTGGACGTGTAAGGACTAACATCTCATTGCATCCATCCAATTGTTCGCCTCCGAAGTCCTGTGGCGTTAAATCGGCTTGTTGGATCATCGTGCCCATTGCACCGTCTAAAATGAGAATGCGTTCTTGTAGTTGTTCCTGTATCGTTCTTGTTTTCATCGCTCTGCCCACCCTCTATCTTAAACGTTAAACCCTAGTTTAGCAGATGTGATCCGATTAGAAAAGACTCATGAATGAGTCATAGTAAAATGTTTCTTGCCCAAACATTTCCTCTGTACTATAATTAAATAAATAAATCGCATTGGGAAACGGGGGATTTTGCAAATGGCACAGGTACGTATCCGAAACACGAACGAAATCATAATTGGCGAGGAAAATGTTCGTTCTTTCCTGTCGGCGCAAGGAGTGCTGTATGAACACTGGGATCCGAACAAACTTGCCCCATCTTTGCGTGATAAGTACGTACTATCCGACGAAGAGAAGCAAGCCATTTTAGATACGTATGAAGGAGAAATCCGTGATTTGGCTGAAAGACGGGGCTATCGTACGTGGGATTTGATCTCTTTATCCGACGCTACTCCCAATATCGAAGAACTGCTTAAGAAATTTGAACAGGTGCACACGCACACAGAAGACGAAGTAAGAGCCATTACAGCCGGAAATGGTATTTTCATAATTAAGGGAAGCGACGACGTCGGTTATATGGATGTTGAATTGGAAGCTGGGGATGTAATTTCTGTCCCTGAAGAAAAGCCGCACTACTTCACTCTGATGGATAATCGTCAAATTGTTGCAGTTCGACTCTTCATTGAAACAGAAGGATGGATCGCGCATCCGTATTCGGATTCTACATTCCAACAGGCGTAATTCCTGAATCATCGGAATCATAATCGATAAAATACCTCCCTTTACTGATATTAAGAGGGGCAGCCTAAGAAGATCCTGATTTGGATCTTCTTAGGCTGCCCCTTCTTCGCATAAATTCTTGTTATGTATTCAGATTCTTATTTTACTGTAAATTGCTTCTTCGGCATCGAGTGCATGTCACGAGCAGTCACATGAGAAATGACCGTGTAGGTACCCGCCTTATCAAACGTTTTCTCAATCTGATACGTGCCATCCTTAGAAAGCTTACCTTCAATCTTCTCGTGCTCTGCCCCATCCAGCCACAATTCGAATTCTACCTTATCAGCATCATCTACCGCTTTTTCTTCTTGCGTGACCTGTGCAGAGATGGTGACAGCTTCATTGATTTTGACTGCTTCCGGCACTTGCAAATTAACCTTAATCATTGCTATCATCTCATTCTTGCTGTCCTGTTTATCATTAGAGCTGTGACCTGCATGTCCTTCATGACCGGCACTTGCTGACGAGCTATTTCCACAACCAGCTAATAGCATTGCTCCTATTGCCATGGTTAGTACGATTAATTTACTCTTATTGTTGAACATAATCGTTCACTCCTCAACTGTATCCTAAGTTTATCGTATCACATTATAGACAGCATTCTCCAATTCCTCATGACTCCATTGGGCTATAATGAGCATCATTATGTGACGATCCTATGACATTTGTCACATTTACCCTTATAGTTTTATGCGGAGGGTAATCAAATCAAGTCACTCACACTAATCTTCCCAACACCTCGCGAAGATTAACGTAAATCAAAGAGGCCTGTGCTCCCACAG
>NZ_JMDX01000107.1:0-19391 GCF_000935845.1 Paenibacillus sp. E194 | reverse complement strand
TGTATGACGTCCTCGATCCAGCGGATTTGGCGGAGACACAGTGCCAGGCTATTTTAATAGTAAAGTTTCAGATGTGCCTGAAGAGGTGCTGAGAGGACATGGCGAGCAGCTTATTAAAGGGCTGAAGGAGCTGCTTCAAGAGTTTGAACAAATTGAGGGTGCGGCAGATGCAGCGTCATACCTTTCTGGAATCAAAGAAATTCAAATCCTGCCGCATGGGAAAATAAACAAGATCCGCCAATCACACGATTCTGATGTTTATGATGCGCTGTTTGAAGTTATCAGTGCACACAAGGATTACGATGCACCGATTGAAATTCTGGATGAAGCCTATTACTCGATGGCCTGCGATTATTGGATCTCTTATTATTTGCAGTGGCACCGCTACGGACTTAAGGGCGACCCGTTCGTACCGTATTTCGAGCTGTATAGGCTCGGATATTCCGCAATCTTCTCAGAGCACAAATTGCTCATCGGCTCGTAAGAAGTTGTATGCTGATGCGTTGAACGAGAGACAAATAGAGATGAAAGAGGCGAGACTGCGTTGATAACACCAAATGAAATCTTAACTATGATTCGTGCTGACGGTTTCTTCGAACGTGTTTTTGAAAAAGAAGGGGACTGGGACGCACAATTAGACGCTAGAGAATCAACTGCATTCGATGCGGCATGGAACTCTAGCTACGAAACCATACATAAGAAAGACCCCACTGAAAGTGCGACAATTCGAGATATTAGAGAATATGCATTCAAGCAAACGTTTCGGCTCACGCAAAATTCCGAGCTGGCTAGTTATGTGTCTGACGACCTCGGTCTCATTGCTAAGGCTTTCGATAGCAAGCTCGCCAATGCATTTGTTAGTAGACTCTGGAATTCCTATCTTCAAGGGCAGTTTCCGAAATGAATCGGTTCGAGATCGATGAATAATAGAACAACATGTGGAGGGTACTCAACTATGGCAGAACGCATTCCATGCAAAACGGAAGGCTGCAGCTCGACGATCCTGCCGGCTACGGCGGCTAAAACAGGCGGTATCTGCATGCCCTGCCAACAGGAACAGGTACGTCAGGAACAGCAAGCGTATATTGAGCAGCATCGTAAAACGGTGAATTTATATGAAGGCTTAACGAACCTAGTAGACATTTTGAAGGTTATGCATGCACAAAGAACGTATAGCCCGCTAATTCAATATGTCGATTACCCGCATAGCAAGGAACACATCTATGTATCCTTGACGGCTGCTGAGGCGGAGCAAATGCTGAAGTTTGCGGTGGAGCTACTGGATGCAGGGAATGAGGATGAAGCGGAACAAATTCTACTATCTCTCGTATGTTACCGGAATGATGATATTTCAAAAGTTCTGCCCAAGCTTATAGAGCGTGACATGTATTATCCCTCGATCTTATTTAAGGATGCGCCGCCTGAAATCCGGGAGCGACTCCTCCAGCAAGTAGAATGGGACGACGACAACCGCAATCATATTCTGATCATACTGAGCTGGATCGGTGACGCTGAGGTTGTGAGACAATTTGAGGAATGGCGGCTGTATCCGCCGAAATGGGCGGGACAGTTATTCGTCAATCCCGACGTGTATGCTCTAGAGGGGGGCTGGGAGCTTGCATCGAACGAAAAAAACGAGATTTGATCAGTGAGCGATGCTATGCGATTCGGTTAACGGAGGAACAGCCGATACTTTCAGTAGCAGAAACGTCTGCTGCGCACTTCCTAAAGACGAGCAATTCCAATTGTCCATGGTGCAAGAGGAAGCTCACTATCTTGATGGACGCGGACACCACTCATCCATCCTTGGCGTATCTCGGCCTGCCGATGGAACGCCTGCAAGTGGCAACATGCGAACACTGTGGAGGTTTCAGCACGATTTACATGGAGCTCGATCAACAGGGAGAACCGGTCTGGAGCCGGTTTAATCAGAAGCCCGATTATTTGCCTAATTGGGATGACGAGGACAGCAACGTTGCTGTTGAAGAAATTAAGCTTACTCTATCATCCGAGCCGCACTCTCCGTACTATGCTGCGACTTGGACATTAACACAGCAAGATTCGCAAATCGGAGGCTACCCAAGCTGGGTGCAGGATGCAGACTATCCGCATTGCCCTTGCTGCGCTCAAAGAATGCGGTTTATCGGTCAGCTGGACTGGGCTGATTTCGACAAGTATGGTGAAGGCATTTTCTATATGTTTATTTGTACAGAGGATAGGATGACGGCTACATTATATCAGCAGAGCTGATTCATAGATGCTGAAAGCATATTCACTTTTTAATCAGGAGGAGACACCGTTGAATCACGCTGTAGAAGCTTTTCTGAATGATGTGTGGGAGGAAGTCACATCGATTTACGCAAAAGAAAGCAAAAGGCTGAGCGAGTTTAAGGATAAAAGAAGTTTACAGGCTGGGGTCTACAATTATCTGAAAGTAGCGTGGAGAAAAGGCAAGTTTACATGGGCAAATGGAAGCATCCATATCGATATCTACGAGCCATTATCTTGGAGCGACAGCTCGTATAAGGTGGAAGCTGGCGCCTACATAACAGAGTTGACCAATGAGCTGCTCATTGAGGAGTTCTTTCCTGCCTTGTGCGAGCGAGTAGAGCGACTGTTCCTCTCTGAGGAATTGGGTGCGCGTTTCTTTGATTACAAGTTTGAGGTTGTATTGGATTTTGAATGGGAAAATTCAAAGTTATCGCGTAACCAACAGTTCATCAATGAGCCAAAGTTAGATCAACTGAAACAGACCCTAGAGCATTTTATTCAAACTAAGGTATTATCTGATCCACCAGTACAACCAGCAGTAGATGACTATTTCTTTTTTGCCAAACATTTGGTCAATCCTGATTTAATGAAGCAGGAAGTAGATGAGATCGAGCCATTGATCCGACTACTCAATAACAAGCTGAAGGAGAACCAGGAACGCAAAAAAGAATGGATCAGCCGATATACTTATACCTTCAAACGTTGGGCGGAAGATCACTTTTTACCGCAGCATTTTAACCAAACCGGTTATTATCGAAACGAATGGGTGTTGAAGGAGGAAGTGATTCCTTCTTCCGTAGATGCAGGAGAATTGGAGTTCTTTATTTATGCAGCCGTACAGATTGGCTTCACTGATCCGGATAATCGGCTGAAATATCTGGGACTTGCGGCGCAATTGGGTTCAAAGCGGGCAGCAGATTATTTGAAAATAGGCAGCGGTAAATTTGAGAGCACCTATCGGGGAGAGAAAGTAGAGGCCGACAACAATGACGTGACGAAGACGATCGACATTCGGATTCTCTCTGAAGAGGAGGCGGCTTACGGTGAGGCGCTCGATTATATCATTAATCTGTTGCGGCAGGATTTCCCCAAAGAATACAACCTTAAGCTGAAAAGCAGCCAAAAGCATGTGCTTCCGTATAAAAAGCTGGCGAAGTCCAAGTTGCATCGATTTTTTGCCAATGCACTCAGCTATCCGGCGTTGTTCCCCAAGGTTGCAGAATATGCGGAAACGGCAATGGAGGAGTTCGCATGGTACAGCGATGTGGAGCCGAGCGAGAAATCGGCTATGCCGGGCACTTATGCCGCACTTGGCCTCGGCTTGTACAGTGAGGATTATTTCCCATTGGTAGCCCGTTATATGGGCATGGTGGATACGGAGCATCAAATGGTGCAGGACGGCTATCCGCAGGCATTTATCGAGGCACATGGCGTCAAGGCAGAGCATATGCCGGTGATCGTATCCATGTTGCTGGGAGGCATTGACGAGGGGACGAAGGTCAAAAATCTGACTATCGACCGTCCTGAGCTTGCCGAGGCGCTTATCGAGGCATTGCAAGACAAAGAGAATTACCAATGTGAGATGGTCGTGTGCCGAATCTTTGGAAGCGTGAAGAAGCTGGAGGGAGCGGCACGAAAAGCAGAGTCGCCGCTAAAAGAAAGACTGGAGCAGCTATTGACTCTCTCGAACTGTTAATTCTATTGAATATTAACCTAATAAATGATCAGGTAAGCAGCGACGTCCCATGTATAAATGAAGCGTATAAATGATGTTCTGATCTATAAGCTCTATACATTAAAGGGGGAAACAAAATGGAGAAGACGGATATCTGCGACATTTGGTTCGATTTTGCCTCTTCCTTTGTGGATAAGAAAAATGATTCTGGCTGGGATGCCTTGACTCCAGAGGAACAAGAGATCACTTCCTTGTGGCTGTTGGAAGTTGACTTATATAACGGCGGGTTTATTCAGTTTTTCTGCAATTGGGGAGAAGTGGCATATCTCCATGCGATTCGAGCGTTACAAGCGATTGGTGCGGTTCATGCACTCGACATCATACAATCCGGATATGCCTGTATCGAACGTTTGTCGGGAGACAAGCGCCTTACAGAGCTCTGGGATATTCCTCGGTTCCTTACTGAGGAAGAGATAGAGAGACTGGATAAGTTGGATAAGCAATTTTGGGAAGATCCAGATAAAATCGCGGAAATCGCACATCGATACTACGTAGAGCAGTTGGGAATACATACTTAATGAGAGGAAGCTATGTATTGGATAAACGGGACTATATCAAAAAAGGATTTGAAGCTTATTATCGCCGATATGACCAAGTAACGGAGGATGGATTTGGTAGATGGATGGGACCAGATGTTCCGGGTGAAATGAAGGCAACCGACTCTAATGAGGAGTGGTCGATATGGAGATTAGTTCCTTCTACCGTTACTGATGGCGACATTTGTGCGCTGGAAAAAGAATTCGGGCTGGACTTTCCGGAATGGTATCAAGCATTCATTTCAACCTATCATCACTATTTCGACATCGTGCCAGCACAACCGGTCGATGAGCCGTTAGGCCGCATTCAAGATATGTATAATCCACTACTGTGCAAGTGGGGTTACCTTCCATTCGCCTGGGATTCCGAGTATGGTCACATTTTATGCATGGATCTTACTGGTCCGGATGAGGAGCACTATGCAATCTATGAGATTGACCATGAAATATTATTTGATTTTGATGAGGAAAAGACAGGGCGCGATCAACTGAAAGCGTCGATGAGATTCTTGTATCCCAATTTCAAATCGTTTTTTGACTATGCTTTTGAATTGAAATAGAGAGACAAGTTATATCATTTATCAAAAAGAAAAAGAGCCCTCGTACTCTGTAACATTAAGGGTGTAGGAAGTCCGTTAAGATCAATAATAATAAGCATTTGAATACAATGTTAGCCATTATAATATTTGATGGGCAATGCGGAGGGGGGAACTCTTTGTGTTGCTCATTTTTTTAATAGATTAAAAGAAGGAAAAGGGCTAAGTAGCTAGGCATAGCGGTCGCCAAGCAGAGAAAGAAATGCAAAAGAAGCTTTGCTTAATTAGGCGTGAAGTCAGCAGTTAAAAAGAGAGGTCAAGATGGGGACAAATCAAACAACTTTTTTAGTAATCGAAGAATCGATCAGGTTCTTGGATTCTTCCCCGAATTTGGAGGTCAGCGGCGAGTACAGCCGCCACAAATGGAACGGGGCATGGTGGCTAGAGGCCAATCCACTGGGAGAGAAGTAGTGCTGCCCATGCTGTAGGTCTGATCGTAATGTCATCCGTAAGGGAAGAAATGACACCCGAGTCGTCCGGCATTTTTCCGTATTTGCAGGTTATCGTAACATACTGGTTATTAGGTGCGTCTATTGTTTTGGAATTATTTGTGGCTGCGGGATCGGGAGGCTGATGAACCAAGGAACGTATGTCGCGTTAGTAATAGTGAAGCTGAAAGTGCAAAAAGCATCAATTATACTTCTGCTGAACGATCATATCCATACTGCGAGAGGAATGAGAAATTTGGATAGATTACATTTAGAAAAAATCAAAATCCCTAACAATATTATCGAATATATGGAAGAAGGTACGTGGGAATGTCTCGACTATCGACCATTTGTGATACATATATCCAGCGTTATATATAAGGGAAATGAAACATTGAGTTATTCACTAGAGTTTTCGCCAACTGGTGGTTTTGAAAAACTTAATCACGAATTAGAGAAAAGGCCGTATATTTCTGACGGATATGGTTGGATCAATTACATCCTTGATAAACTTAAACAAGAAAAAGTTGCTTTTAAAGAAGTCATTGAAAGCGATTCCGAATCTGAAACTTGTGTTCTGACAGCGTTTAACGAAAACGATTTTAGAATGCTGCTGCAAAAAGTATCTTTCTATGTCAGAGAGCTTTTACTAACGAAAATCAGTGATAACAATGAAGAAAATACAAAAACCATGACGATCAGCCGAATTTGGAGTCACGAAGATGAAGACGATGGAATATGCAAACCCGAGATCATGTTTAGAAGACCACGTGTGGACTACAGAATTAGTGAATATATATGGTCTTTTTTGGAAACAAATCTCTTGATGCAAAAAAAGATTTTACAAAAAACAGTATGGCGATAACCTTGTTTATGGGGCCGATAAACAAACGTCATAAGTTCTTTTATGATTCCGCATACAACACAGAGACCAAGAAGTTCCGTCCAGCGATGAGGGGGAGTAAACTGAAAGATATCAGTATATCGTGCAATTATAATGGTTTTAATGAAACAATGTCGCCCGCAGAATATGCAGATATTGTTTATGATATGTACTGTTCATTTTTAGTAGACATTTTAAAAAAATAACAAAGGAAGAATGTGATGAGTTAAAAGGCATACTCGATTTTGATGTCATCCATTCATTTGAATTTCCTGCGACTTTTGATAATCAGAAGTACAGTGCAGATAAAGGCGGATATGGTGGCAGAACTGTAAATGGAATTGTGGATGAAAAGGCTGTTCCCTATAATTATCGGGAAGCCTACATTAACCAATTTGGAAAATAACTATGCCTAAAAGAGGCTCAAAACTGAAAACGGTGATTGACGAAATAATTCAAGGTTGAAAATAGAAAAACATCTGCTAATGCGCAATTGGAAAGAGGAAATCGTGAACTACCATCAATGTCGATGGACAAACGCGACCGTAGAAGGTCGACATAATCGCATTAAGGCCTTTCAGCGACGACATTACTTCACTCGAAACCGCAGTCACTATAAAGTAGGCATTCTTCTTGAATGCAACCGCCATCGGATGTTTGAGTGACAGTCAAGCACTGATTATGAGGTTGAGCTGTAAATAATAAGAAGAAATGGATAGAGTTCAGATCTTTTCTGAAGCCTCTATCCATTCTTATTTTCACGAATAAAATGTCTAACATCATATTCAATCACTTATTCTTATTGCTATTTTGGACTTTAATAAAATCCGAACGTGGGCTCTTCTTCTTTTTGGTTGCATGATTCTTGGTCGGTCTTGCTAGACCTCTTGCAGCTGCCGAACCAGTTCCTCAATTGACTGCTCCGTAAACCGAAGGTGTCCATTCACCTGTACGATCCGTCCTTCCTTCTTGCGGCGATCCAGCCAATCCGAAATAAAGGAGGGGGCGTAACCGCCTTGACCGAACTCGCCGCCGAAGGCGATCATTTTCTCATAGATTCCCAGGTACTGCTCGCGGCTAGTCTCTGGATATGACTTTGTATATAACCAAAACTGCACATCATACATCAAATACGAACGTTCATCCGCATGAAAGGAAAAATGGCCCTTCTCTTCAACAATGCATGTACAGATACGACGGATTTTCGGTTCGATCTGGTCTACTTCAACTACGTTCGAGCATAGCTCCTCCAGCAACGGAGAGAATTTGCCATGAGCTACCCTATGAAGATCTTCAAGCTTATCTTCCTCGGAAGTATCATATTCCTCTTCGTTCACCAAACCCCGAATAAATGCTTCGAAATTATCGGCTAGGAACGTAATTTCATAATCACCCTCCTGATCGACGTGAATCACTTCTGGTTCGCCATCTCTACCACAAGCTCGGTAGTCCAGCATGACCACGTCATGGCCTGCTGAAGGGCAATCACAAATAACGACGCCAATGTCAGGGTATCCCCAATCCTCGATCATGAACTGACTGCCTAGATCCCCGCAGAGCGAATAGCTCTTCTCACGGCCGATACCCAGAATTCCTGTAATCGCAATATGATCCTCAGACCAAGAAGTAGCGTCCTCTGTTGGGAAGCAGGTGTTCTTCGGAACGCCGCCATTCCGCTGCTTCATCAGTGCGATATAGGAAGAGGGGAGCTTGTACCCCAATTCTTCCTCGATTGAAACAATCAGCTCATCCGTAGGCGGCTCTGATTGATAGGCCTCCCTTGCATACTCGCTATCATCCCAAAAATCATCAAGAGACATATCCGAAAAAGGCTCGATCGCTGCTGATCCATTCGCTTTCAAGGCTGCTTCTTTTTTGGCTGCAATTCGTCGTTCTTGTCTTTGCTGTTTTTCTGCTTTTTGAAGACTTAATTCCATTAAGTATTCGATATCCTCATCACCAGGCTGTAATTGATCAGCGGTACGAAATGCCTGAACTGCTTCCTCATAGCGCTTTACATGATAGAATGTAAATCCTACCCGATAGTGCCACAGTGGATCGTGTTGGCCCTCTTCTGCTATGCGATCAGCTTGTTGGAGAGCCTCCTCAAAAAGCCCCAGATTATTATAAGCTGCAACCAGTCGACTTTTCATTTTGTAATCCCGTTCATTCTCGGGTATGGCTAACAATGTGTCCACAATTCGCTGGTGTTCATCATCTTCATGCCACTGATTCAATTGATCCATAAGTACTTGGTTCATCGCTGCCTCCATGAATTTAATAGAATGTACTTCATTTTATACCGACGTCAGCCATGCAGTACCACCACCTGCAATCGCCAAGAGAGATCCAGCTGATATGATCCATATATGCTTTTTATCTAAATTCACATCTCCAATGACCTGCGGCAGTAGCCACAAAAAAGCAATGGGCGCGTAGGCACCCTGTACCAATCCCCATAGAACCAGCTTCTTGGCTTGCGCAAGGTAAGACTCGGTCGAATCTGGGCGCTCGAAAGCTAACATACCTCCAGTTCGTGCGTTCCAATAGGTAATGATCGCATACAAAATTAAAATGGACAAGGTAAAAAAGACCGATAATGTAAACTTGATTTTGTCCGCCGAGAACCTTTGTTTCGAGGAATGGGTGGGAGCCAGCCCGACTAGATAAAAGACAAAGCCTACAAAAATGACGCCACCTATAAATACACATTGGATCGTGTTCATGACGGCTCCCGCCATCAAAAGCAATAATGTCATGACTTATGTTAATTTTTCTACGTTATGATCAAGCTTTTTCACTAAAATCTGCAGTTGCTTTACCTCTTGCTCTGAAAACCCGCCAAACAATTCAGAGATAAATTGGTTTTTATCTACATCACAGTTCCTTAAAATGTCCTTGCCTGCCTCTGTAATCTGAACAATTACTTCTCTATTATTCTGCTCATTACGATTGCGGGTAACAAAGCCTTTTCCCTCAAGTATTTTTAAATGTCTTGTAATTGCAGCTTGATCAATCTTCATCTCTTGTTGTAAACCGATTTGAGAAAGCAAGCCCATTTCAAGTAATTTGTACAAGATTTCATATCTCGTTAAGCTAATGCCTAATCGTTTCTCAAAGTGCTGGGTGACATGTCTTTCCATATTTTTGAACATAAGAAATATTTGTTTCATTTCCTGATGAGACACTTGCATTGTTTTTCCACCTCTATAGATGATTAATCAATCATTGATGCGTCAATTATAGAATACATAACCTCATTCTACAAGGCGGACAGTAAGCATTCGTCTGAGTAAATCTATAGAAATTCACTTGACTATATGTTAGACATGATATATATTGTTTGACATATCAATCGTTGACCAGTCAATTATTGATTGATCAAAGGATTTACATTTATATAGAGTAAGGAGTAGATCACATCATGTCTAACACAACAAGGAACAATGATTTTCAAGAAATACTGGTAGGACGCCGCTCTATTCGCAAATATGACTCGTCCGTAAAAATAAGCAAAGAAGAAATGGCAGAAATGATTGAAGATGCTACTCGTGCACCATCATCTGTCAATATGCAGCCATGGCGTTTTCTAGTTATTGAAAGTGAAGAGGGCAAGGCAACATTAGCACCTCTTGCTCGTTTTAACCAACTGCAAGTTGAAACTTCTTCAGCAATGATTGCCGTATTCGGGGACCTGAATAGCTTTGAAAATGGGGAAGAGATTTATAGCAAAGCTGTAGAATTAGGATATATGCCAGCTGAAGTAAAAGAAAAACAGATGGCAGCATTAACAAACTACTATGCAAATCTGTCTCCAGAAGTCAACAAAGAAACCGTGCTAATTGACGGTGGACTCGTGTCGATGCAGTTCATGCTAACAGCTCGTGCCCATGGATATGATACTTGTCCAATCGGAGGGTTTGAAAAAGATCAGATTGCTGAAGCTTTCGGTTTGGATAAAAAGCGCTATGTTCCGGTAATGCTCATTTCCATTGGAAAAGCAGATGGAGCAGGATACCAATCTGTACGTCTTCCTGTGGAGACAATCGCAGAGTGGAAATAAATTTTAATTTGAATGATGAATGAAAATGAACGAGCAGAGGGGGATTCAAATGATAATTATTCATGCTGTTTCAAGTGTAAATCCAGAAAAAGAACAAGCTTACGTTGAAGAGATTCAATCCCTAGTGAAAGCTTCTAGAGCGGAAAGTGGAAATATTGCTTATGATTTCTATAAAAGCGTAGAAACAGAACATGCCTATATCATGGTGGAAGTATGGAAAGACCAAGAAGCGGTGGCAGCACACAATTCAAGTGAACATTTCACTTCGTTTGTTGCAAAAGCTAAGGCTTATTTAGCAGCCCCGCTCGAAGTGAAAGTGTATGGTGGATCTGAAGTAAAAGCGTAAAAGAATAGGACTATGATTTATAAAAAGATGACCTCTAAAGCCACCACGATATTGTGGAACTTAGAGGTCATTTTCCTTATAACGTCGTCCTGAAAAAGAAAACACACAGTCCAATATCGCTGGCGCTTCACACCTTGATGTTCAAGCCTTCATTTGCGTAAAACAAATCGAATGGTCTTCCTGCAATCATTCATCATTACCGTAAAGTAAATCTTCAGCCGAGATTGTTCCCGTACATAGCTCTAAGAACGTTGAAGCAATTTGTGCGCTGTCCGAGTAGCCTAAATTTCCCGAGTGAGATACAAGAATGGGATATTCATTTTCTTCCGAGCTGCTGCGCATATCCCAAGCATAATGAATACCACAGCCATCCATAGCAAAGGGGATCGCCTCTGGCATGTACTCGGGAAATTCATAGGCCAGCATCATCGCTCGCAACTCATCAGCGCTGAAAAACTGAAAATGCCGAGCACCATTTCCGAATTCACCGCCATTGGAATAACGCAGTAAATCAAGATAAGCGGCGGGAAGACACTTGTTCGGAATAGACCATTTTGCCGGATCGAACGGGTGGTATAGCTTATGTAAAGGATCGGTTACAGGGAAGGGATTGCGCTGCCTTTCCCGTATTTCCGCAATCTCCTCCTCAGATAGAGGGTTGTTCCAATGACTAATAAAATGTTCCACTTCTTGCTCCGTCAAACCAGGATATTTCTGGTAGCACACTTCGAATACAGACGCCCAATTCATCCGAGCGTTCCTCCTTTTGACCTGTTGATTATTTTTTATTCTTCACTAGTAAAAGGGTCGATTACTTTTTGCTCATAAGATGATAACACGATATTTGTTGAGGGCGTACCATATTGCATGGAATCATCAATAAATTGCTCTAAACTCTCTACAGAATACGTTGCTATTTTAACAATATAGCTAATTTCCCCTGCTACCCGGTGACACTCAAGTACATCTGGATGGTTACGACAAAAGCTTGCTAATGATTTACAATCCTTCGATTCAAACAAAATAAGTGCAGAGATTGGACGGTTCATTTTTTTTAGGGAAACGCGTGCATGGTAACCTTCAATAATTTGTTGCTCCTCTAACTTTCGTACTCGCTCAGTTACGGATGGAGAAGATAAATGAACAGCTTCTGCCAAATCTTTCATGGAAATTTTCGCATTCGACTGTAATATTCTCACGATGTTTTTATCAATTTGATCCATAAATTATCCAACCTTTTTTTATAATATAGAATAACCAAAATAATTAATAAATTAAAGCCGAACAATAAAATATCCTTTTCTATCCTGTTCATGAGCCTTCTATATTTTTTATAAAATAAGGATATGGAGGGGATTTAGAACATGAAAAAGATATTATTATTATTAGCTAACGGATTTGAAGCAGTAGAAGCTAGTGTATTTACAGATGTGCTAGGTTGGAATAAAGGGGAGGGAGATGGATCAACTGAGGTCGTAACCGTAGGTCTTCGGAATAAATTAACCTGTACATGGAATTTTACTGTTATACCTGAAAAAACGGTCAATGATATTCAACTAGATGAGTTTGATGCACTCGCTATACCAGGAGGATTTGAAGAAGCTGGATTTTATGAGGATGCTTTCAGTGCGCCATTTATAAGTATCATTCAACATTTTTATTCCACTCAGAAACCAATTGCTAGTATCTGTGTTGCATCATTAGCACTGGGCAAAAGCGGGATTCTTAAAGAAAAAAAAGCGACCACATACAATCATTCAACGAGTAAACGAAAAGAGCAGTTACAGAATTTTGGTGCAGTTGTACAAAATGATTTAATTGTTCAGGATGGAAATATTATCACATCTTCAAATCCAGGTACAGCTTTTAATGTTGCATTTTTATTACTCGAAAAACTAACATCCAAAAAAAATGCGGAACATGTAAAGGATCTTATGGGATTTTGAATCATTCAGAAGCAAGTGAATGTGCAGAAGATAAATATAGGAGTATTCAACATAGTAACAGCAAAACTTTTCATTTACAGTTTGGTATAGGGCTTCTTATATTAGGAAGCACATGCAAATGAGTAGAGAAAAGTCTAAAGAAAAGGGTACTGATCAAGATGCCAAATCAACAAAATCAACCACTCCAAACGACAACGACAAGCATGCCTATATTTTCAGAGAAGATTGCGGCCTTTTGGCGGGAGCAATTCAGGAACGGGGAAGTCCTTTATCACGATGAAGTCCTTACGCTCTCCATCAATCCTGACCTAAGCGATGACAACCGGGTAATGGTATTGGCAATGACCGATGGGAAGGTAATGGCGGTTCTGACGCCGGCTTTGGCTGCTAAGGCGGGCCTTACTCGGCAAGCAAAATTGACTGAAGCCATCTTGAGACAAAAATTAAATGAAGCTGGGGTTACGCTGCATGGGGCAGATTATCTCTTCTATTTTACAGAAGCCGATAAGAATTCATTGATGCAAGAAGCAGTGGACGGTGACTTGCGGCAATTGACAGAGGAAGACCATGCTGTATTTACCGAATTCCAAGCCTCTGCCTCGGAACAGGATCTGGATGACGCTTATGTGGAATTGGATCACTGGGCGGTATTTGGCTCGTTTGAGCATAACCGCATAGTGAGTGCCGCTAGCATGTACCCATGGCTGGATTCGCACATAGCGGATACCGGTGTGCTCACGTTGAGTGCTTATCGAGGGAAAGGCCATGCCCGCAAAGTAGTACGCTCCATTAGCAAGTACGCCTACGCACAAGGATACGAACCCCAATACAGATGCCAGCTTGATAACTATGCGTCTACGTCCTTGGCTAAAGCCGCAGGTTTGACTCTTTTTGGCAAGTGGGAAGTCGTATCTCCTGACTCTGTAAACTGAATTATCGGTTAAAACGAAACTATCAAATGTGCGTTGATCCGAACAGAAGGAGAGGATTATAACAGATAAACATCCGAGTAATTATGAACAGATTTTCAATGAAATTGAAAAATTGCCGTTGCTATTGAATGATGAAGATTATTACCCTTTAGTAAAGCGCGGTACGATTATCTAGTTATGCTGCATGATAGCGGCTTGGATGAAAAAATGGTATATAACCGACTCTTAGCAACACATCAGAATTTAGATAATGAGAGGCAACAAGACTTTATAGCAGAACTCTTAGATTTTGTATGCGGTTATATTGGGAACCAAGCGTATTATATTTGGCGGCATGATGGAGCATTTTCAAGGGAACTCTCATCCGTAAATGTAAAAACAGGAATATAAAATCAAGATTAATCGAATCGATTCTCTACGAATCGTACTTTTAGTGAAAAGAGTTTTAAAATCGGTTGTTCGTCAGAACGCCATGCGGCACCAAGGCTAATGCAGCAATCTACAGTGAAATCAAACGATTAATAGAGCCCTCATCTGTGTAACAAGGTGTGGGCTATTTGACGTTTATGTATAATTTTTTATATAAAATGAACTTTTCTGATCCCCGCGATCTCTTATCTATGAAAAGGGGAGTGAACATGAGAGTAAGCCATCTTGTCAAACAAGCCCAAAAAGGCAACAAAGAGGCATTATTACAGCTCATTATGGCCGATAAGGACGCTTATTACCGACTTGCCTATATACATGGGCAATGAGCATGATGCGATGGATGCAATGGAAGATATGATAGTCGCACTATATGAGAAGATTGGGCAATTGCAGATGAACGAAGCGTTTTACAGTTGGAGCAAGACGATTCTAGTCAATCGCTGCAAAACATTACATAAACTTAAAGTGATGATCGGAGGTGATCGGTATGACAACGATCGAGGACAAGTTACAGGAGCATAAAGAGACCTTGAATCAAATCCATGCTCCATCAAACCTTGAGGGCAGACTTCGAGATGCACTTCGAAATGCTCCCGCAAAAAAAAGAAACCGAAATAAAGTCCGGGCATGGATTGGATTGCATCTGTTGCCGCACCGATCATTCTCATGATTGGCGTATATCAGTATCCGGCCTAAGCTTATTATGGAGTCAAGCTGTTCGGCGACTCTCTCGCATGTATTACACGATTGACCGACCCGCAGGCACCGAATTTACTGACGATGATTTTGCTCGTTATGACTTGAATGATTTGAAAGGGTTCTTGACTAATTCACGTTTCACAACAGGATTCACAGGTCAAGGTAAAAACAAAAGCCAAATTGTGGGAAAAGCTGAATTTGAGCCGGTTAATCCGTTCTCTCGAACATTAACCCTTACATTCAGTGAATGGCTGGACAATGGGGAAAAGGTATTCTATACAATCTCCTTCGGGTTTGAAGCGAATAAAGCGATGAAGAGCCTCAAGGGGCATTATGAATTAGAGGAATACCCGAGATTTTCTGAAAGTGCCAAGCTTTATGTGAATGGAAAAGAAGTTGAATCAACAATGAGGCTGTCGGGAACGAGTAAAATCTTTCAGCTTGAATTTGATGTGCTCCCAACCGACAAGATTGAGTCCATTGACCTTGAACTCGTCAATTTCTGAGCTTATCACAAACTAAAGGAACCTATCTCGCTTGCCTCACCATCGGATCGCTCCATCAAAGTAGGTGATGAAAAGCTATGGATTCGAAGTGTAACAAAAACCGAAACAGGCTATGATATCGTAATTTCCAGAAAGGAAACTCTATGCTTTGTATGCCTTCAGAATGATCCTTTATCTATACAAGCTGGTGGAAAAGTGGTTCCCGTATCATCGATTTCCGAAGAGCGCCCTTGGGATCTGAAGAACGGCAACATACTGAAGGAACAGACATATTCATTTAAAACCACCGACAAACCGGACTTCCTGCTGATGGATGGGTTCCAATATCTGAAAACTTTTAAGAAGAAAATATCGATTCCTGTAGGAAAGTATAGGAATTGAAATCATCATTTTGAATTCAACCCTCAGGTGCAATAGAAAAACAATTGGAGGTGTTTTGTTTGAAAAAATGGCTAACTGCAGGTTTGATCGTTTTGTTGGGAGTTGGCGTTTTTTTTGGATATAAGCATTTGCACACGCAAGAATTGCGTCCAGAAGCAGACTATCGAAATTACTCTCTCTCCGAGATGGAATCATTAGCAACAGTCATTGTAGAAGCAGACTGGGATAGAGAAACGGATTCTGTTGTAACATTAGATGAAAAAGATAAATACCCCCTGGATACAAGGACATTTTCAAATATCAAAGTGAAGAAAGTATTTAAGGGTGACGACCTCGTGAAGGAAGGCGACGAGTTACCAGTGTTAGAATATTATGCCCAATGGAGAGACTTGGCGGGGGCTTATGCAAAATTTCCAAATGAGTTGTATAAGCCTTTAACTGCAGGGAAGAGCTATTTACTCTTTTTATATCAAAGTCCAGATGAACCATCGAGTGCTTTTGAAATTATAGGGAACCATCAAGGGAAGTATGTATTTCCAAGTAACGATAACCCAATGACAACGCTGACAATCAATGAACTGGACATCGCCGAGAATAATGAGCATTACACGGCTCTTTATCAAGAGATCAGTCAGAAGTATTTTGACCGCCAATAGTTCAGCTGTAAATCTGAAACAAGTTTATTTGAGGTAAATTACACACGATTATGGACTTGACCTGTTCGATCATCGAATAATTGCAAGGTTTAGAAGGAGTTGGCCCGGAAGATAGACACTTTTAACACAGAGTGGATATTCTCCGGGTTATTGTATAATTAACCTTATCACAACGCATGTATTGTATAGCGGGCCACACAAATATTAGGAATAATATAACATATATGTGCGCTGTTGGCACCAAACAAGTTGGGGATTTCATACTGTATACGGTTTTAATAAATAATTCATGCTGCAATCTTGTCTTCAACTAAAGGGGAGGGAAGTCTGTTGAGCGCTTCCACATGCGAAAAAACAGGAACAGCTGACAACCAGCGGTCATGGATGATGACGGCGATTTGTCTCAGCGCATTCTTGTCTCACTTTACAGCCGGGGTAGTGAATGTATCGCTTCCCCGATTCGTCACCGTGTTCCAGTCCGATATTGGGACAGTCCAATGGATGACGACCGGATATCTCCTCGCTATTACGTCGCTCCTCCCCTTGATGGGCAAGTTAGGCGATCGCTGGGGACATCGCCGTATCCACAACTGTGGTATAGCCTTGTTCACGATTAGCTCTATCCTAGTCGCGCTCTCACCGAATCTTACCGTGCTCCTCATCATGCGGGTTGTGCAGGCGACAGGTACGGCAATGTTCCAGGCGACAAACATGGCAATTATCACGTTTCATATGCCGGGCACGCATAGAGGGCGGGCTCTCGGTTTTGTAAGCACCGCTGTTGCGCTAGGCGGCATGGCGGGACCGGTTGCAGGCAGCTTCACCGCGGCATGGTTGAGCTGGCAATGGGCGTTCCTGATTCATGTTCCTGTGGCAGTCGCGGCAACCGGGTTAGCGCTGCGCTTCATCCCTGCTGATCAGAAGAAAGAGATGAGAAAAACCTCATTGGATGTAGTCGGAGCCATCCTGTTTATAAGCAGCATGGGCATAGGAATCTACGCCATTGTAAACGGAGGCGCCATAGGGTGGGGCTCCCCGAGTATGTTTATACTGTACGCTGTCCTGATAATTGTCTTGCCGCTGGGCTGGTTGTGGCAATCACGGCAGAAAGAGCCTTTTCTGCCGCTCTCGACATTCCGTATTCCGGCCGTGGCCTGTGGTCTTATGATTAGCTGTGCATCTTTTCTGATGGCCAATATCGCATTGGTTCTCATGCCATTTTATATTTCCGGAACCACGGCGGTATCCGCGGCAGATATAGGCTATGTCATGCTGGCGTATCCGCTTCTCCTGGCTGTAATTGGCCCCGTCGCGGGGCACTTATCTGATCGGATAGGCTCACGCCGCTTAATGGGTCTTGGAATATGCGCCATGGCAGGCGGGTTCATGCTGTTCTCCGGGGTATTCGGCGTATTGCCGCTGTGGGCCATCATTTGTACGCTGGCGTTGATCGGTTCGGGAATGGGGTTGATTGCCTCGCCGAATAATAGCTTTATTATGAGCCATGCAGTGAAGGAAGACGCTGGCTCGCTCGGGAGCATGATTGCACTGACGCGTAACGTAGGCTTGGTGCTTGGTGCTGCGTTAGGATTGGGACTTATGGACGACGGCGATCCTGCCAAGCCGTTGGAGGCATATCTGAACATCTTTGGTTTCGGCGCATGGATCGGCGCTGCCAGCCTGCTGCCGCTCGGATACAGTTGGTACGCAGGGAGAAGGCTGGTTAAGCGGCGGTATGGCATCAGTACAGAGAAATGATGGCAGACCCTATACAACGCGTAGTGCGTTCACTCTTGCGATTGGTTGATTCCGCCTTTGTATCTACAGACTACGGCAAGCTGCCAGCGGATGGTTACATCGTAATGCCTAGAAAAGAAGGCCCGCTTCGGTTGATGTTCGAATTACGCGAGTACTTGACACATTCGTCCCTTCGGGGGCGGATGCGTTTTTGTGTGCAACCAGCCCAGCCAATATAACAGCGAGGGACTAGATTTTCGCTTTACCATAAACTAGGATCATAAAAAGAAGGTTTATTTTAAAACATCAAGAATTAAGAACCTATCATCCATTGGAAAGAGGTTATATCTATGATGGAGCGGAATATTGTTGTCGGCATTGATGGAGGCGGTACGAATACAAGAGTTATGATTTGTGATTTGAACGGAAATGAGCTTGCTTATGCGGAGGGCGGCTGTGCATCCAAGTATAAAGACGAGAACGCAGCTGAGAATGTGAAAGCGACAATTAAGAATGCACTAGCGGTAGCAGGGCGAGATACAACCGATGTGGCCGTGCTTGTTGCTGGAATTGCGGGCTATGACTCAGAAGCAGATGACATATGGATTCCTGCATTTACCGACCTTCCGGGTCTCGATTGCCCCAAGCTGCATTTGAATGACTCCGATGTTGCTCACGCAGGAGCACTTCAAAATCAACCAGGTATCATTGCCATTGCCGGAACGGGAACAATGATTATGGGCATAAATGAATACGGCATACGAACCCGAAACTTGGATTATCGCCATTACGCATATAGTGCCGCACGTCATCTAGCCTATGATGCTGTGTATGAAGTACTTGCGGGTCGCCCAGATGATTCGAATGACGGACTAATTGCGGAGATGCTGCAGCATTGGCAATCGAATAGCTTGGAGCAGCTGCAGGAGCTTGCTCGGCGGGGATTTGAGCTAGATACGATGAAGCGAGATCAGCATTTTGGTCAATTCGCACCATATGTAACCACAGCGGCAGAACAGGGCAGCAGTATAGCAAGAAGCGTATGCAACCGCGCTGTAGAGCAGCTCCGATTAGCAATTGAGCTTGTCGGCTCCAACTTTTCGGAGCGCATTGTCGATGTCACGCTAATCGGCAGCGTCATCTGCAGTTCCTATATGCGAAGCAAACTGACAGAATTGCTTATGGCCAATCCAATAAAGCAATATCGCGTGGTTGAACCACAATTTTCGCCCGTAGTCGGTGCCATA
>NZ_JMDX01000106.1:0-19808 GCF_000935845.1 Paenibacillus sp. E194 | reverse complement strand
ACCTAATTCACGTCCAATTCTCGTGTCGACCAGCCGAATCGAAGAAGAGTTTCTAGTTTACTACGTTCAATTATGCTAAGATGGGAGTAGCTCATGTTAGTTCTCCTGTATGAATGGTTGTGTGGTAACTCCCATTTTACATGAAACTCACATGGGCCTTTTTATTTTCTAGCTGTCGCACTTCATATTACAATCCGTCATATAGAAAAAAATACAGGAAATAAATACCACGTCTAATACAGCAAAATCCACAAAAACAGGGCTCCGAAGCAACCCAGCTTTAGTCCAGTTTCGTGTCTTTACCTTCGCACGAAGCACGGCTGGATATATACATTATTTTTATCTTTATTAGTAACTATTGAATCTTTGACCCCATAAAAAGCTTTCTTAGGAATCGGCTTCACGCCAAGTTCGATAATACCAGCAGGCCGCACTTTTCCATTTCTGCCATCCACGGCCGCAAGCCAAGTCTAAAACTTTGTTTTTCAGTCTAGTACTTTATATTCTTTTAATAGATGAAACTTTTTCCAGGATAAATTCATCTAAACTTCTATATGAATAAGAGGTGAATAAATGATGAGATCCCTGTCAAAAATTGTGCTGTGTACTGCCCTCGGAGCGATGATTGCTGTAGGCTCCGCTTATGCAGGATCTGAACTGAATTTGCTTATCAATGGTCATGGCGTTGTGACGAGCTATCTGGACCTTCAAGTCAAAGACGGCAAAGTGTTTGTTCCGGTCGATCGTCTAGCGGAAGTATTTAAAGGCAAAGCAGTCTACGATGCTGATAAGAATGAAGTTCAAGTGACGCTACCAGAATCCGCCCAACAAGCGATTCAGATCGAACGGTTGGAAAGGGCAATGGTTCCCTCTACAGCAAAAGAAGCCTTAAATACTTGGGTCAAAGGCATTCAGACTCGCAATGGAGCGCTGCAATTCGCTGTTTTCTCACCTGAACTGCGTTCCAATACCAAGAAAGAATTCGAAGATTACTACTGGACAACCGGAGGCTCCAGTCCGCATATGTCTGAGATCGAAAAGCTCAAAACAGAATCTCTGAATAAAACGACGACTCAGTTCTCATTCGATTATGGTCTTTTCGCCTCCAATTGGAAAGGCAAGGGCTCTGCGGTTGTCACCGTACAGAAATTGACAACCAAAGGCTATGAAGGTTGGTTTATTACGAATATTAAAATGAAAGACCCGGGCGATACAGGTATCACGATCGGTGTCGAACCGTTAAAAAAATAATTGTTCCAAAATGATATATCGAACTGAAGCCTCTCAGAGCCCTGACACCCTGCTGTCAGGGTTTTTATTTATAATCAAGCTTATAAGAAAATCAAACCAACCGATAAGGTTTTTCTAATACAATGACTGCTGCTGCATTTTTTTAAGATGGGTATACGAACAATCGGAGACCTTGCCAAGACACCTCTTACACGACTTACGAAACGTTGGGGAGTTAGCGGGCAAGTAATCTGGCAAGTTGCGAATGGGATAGACAATTCTCCCGTTACAACATCATCACACGATATGCAAAAGGTTGTAGGTAATGGAATGACATTGCCGCGTGATTACGCAGAAGCTAATCGATCCTACTAATATCCCCACCGATGTATACCAAGAAGTGAAGAAACTTTTTCATAAGTTTTGGGACGGTCTGCCGGTTCGTCGTTTGGGTGTAGCATTATCTGATTTATCGGAGCGTCAGTATATCAATTATCTTTGTTCGATGAGGGTAGGGAGAAAAAGAGAACAATCGGCGGAGTAATGGATAGTATCAAAGATAAATTCGGAGAAGCTGCAATTGTAAGAGCAAGCCCGGCAGCAGGCTACAGGAATCTATGCAGGAGCAAACTGCTATTACTTTGGAGATGTACGACCCCTTCGAGAGCTGCCAGCTTACAGGTATTGTTCTGAGTGTCGACACACAAAGTAAACGCCTGAGATTGTTGCTCGATGGAGAAAAGCAATGGGTGAGTATTAGCGATGTCTTAAATGTTAAATAAATAGATAAAGCCCCGGATTAGTCCGAGGCTATTGACTGTTTCAATACTTCTAGTATTGTCTCGCAGACACTTGGATGTCCATGTTATGGCCGTCTTTAGTATTAATGAATACTTTCCATTTTTCAGAGATGAAGCCGCCATAGACATTAATTGTCTCTGTTTTTTGTTGTCCTGGGGATATCGGAATGTCCACCGCATAATATTCCCCATCGCGCATTAACGTCATGAACACTGTTCCTGAACCATCATTTTTTACATCAACATCTAATCTCTTTCCGGCATGGATGTTTGCATGAAATGAGTTCTGGAAGGTATGGGATCCGATGTGACTAACATCAAAAAGTGAAATTTCTCTTGAATCTGTTGATGTTTCTAATTGAGTTGGTGCAATTCTAGTTGAATCAGGTGCAGCAGAAGCGAACCCGGTAAATGTTGATAGCATCAGCAGTGTTGAAATTACGACTACAGATTTTTTCATAGTAGCCTCCTAATAAATGTTTTGTAATGGTATACATTCCCAAAATATCATATATATCCATCGATTTGTGTTGTAGATTGACCCCATCTGTGACAAATCCCCGAACTCTTTACAGATACAGACTTACCGCCTGTTATGTAATAACCATTGGTTTGCTGAGCTACCCCAATTGTTAGACACTAACAATTATTACGGTGTAAATCCAAAGTAAGCGGAACCTTAGATTCTTATAGCATAATTTTCGGGTTGAATGACAAGATAATACCATTCGGCGTACAAATGATAAGAAAATCCGATAAGATAGCGCTTTATTTCGCAATAATAGTTCAATGATCTAGTTCATTGACGGTTCTATAATAAACATATAAATAGCACAGAGGAGGCATTTAATCATGAGAAAAGCGTTTATCAGCCCAGCCAAATATGTACAAGGTGAAGATGAACTTTATAACTTGGGTTATTTCATTCGAACATTCGGAGATTCTGCTCTTCTGATCGCTCATCCAGATGATGTGCAGCGTGTAAAGCATAAGCTTGAACATACAATGAATAAATACAAAGTTACGTTAGTTGAGAGCGGTTTCACTGGAGAATGCTCGCGTCAAGAAGTAAAACGACTACAACAGCTTGCGATTGAGCATAATTGCTCATGTACAATCGGACTCGGCGGTGGCAAAGCGATTGATACGGCCAAATGTGTGGCAGAAGGGGAAGCGCTCATTATCGTTCCAACTATTGCAGCAACTGATGCGCCAACTAGCCATTCCGCGGTCATGTACACGCCTGAAGGGGAATTTGACGATTATGCTTATTTCAAGCAAAGTCCTAGTGTGGTCATGATTGATACGACTGTCATTGCGAATGCGCCAACGCGCTTCCTCGTAGCAGGCATGGGAGATGCGCTCTCCACTTACTTCGAGGCACGTGCAACGGCAAGCTCTTATTCGAATGTAAATGCAGGACTGCCTTGTGGTGCAATGGGAGGAGTAGCACCTGCCAAAGGTACGAAAGCTGCACTCGCACTTGCTAAGTTGTGCTACGAAACATTGCTTGAAGACGGTGCGAAGGCGAAGATGGCTTGCGATGCGAACTTGGTAACGCCTGCACTGGAGAACATTGTGGAAACGAATATTCTGTTGTCTGGATTAGGGTTTGAGAGCGGCGGATTGGCGGCAGCTCATGCCATCCACAATGGATTAACTTCCCTTGAAGGCACTCACTCTTATATGCATGGCGAGAAGGTAGCCTTTACAACATTGGTGCAGCTTGTCCTTGAGAATGCAAGCGCAGCAGAAATGAACGAGGTATTGGAATTCTGTGTAAGCATTGGTCTTCCGGTATGCTTGGCTGATCTCGGTGTAACAAGTGTTACGAACGAGGAATTACAGGCAGTAGCACAGAAGGCGTGCATCCCTGAAGAATCTATCCACTCCATGCCGTTCCCAGTCACAGAAGAGATGGTTGTATCAGCGATTCGAGTGGCTGATATGATGGGTCAACAATTCAAAGACCAGAAGGACGTGTAAGGAATGAAAAAAATATTGAATCAACCGGAAACTTTGGTTCGGGAAATGTGCAACGGTATGGTGCTTGCACATCCGGAACTGGAGTTCATCAGCAAATACAAGATTGTCAAGAAAAAAATCGTGAATGAGAACAAGGTTACGTTGATCAGTGGCGGAGGAAGCGGTCATGAACCAGCTCACGCTGGATTTGTTGGACAAGGCATGCTCGATGTAGCCGTATGCGGTGATGTATTTGCATCCCCATCACAAATTCAAATTTATCAAGCGTTAAAGGCCTCTGCAAGCAAGAAGGGAACGCTGCTCATTATTAAGAACTACAGTGGCGACATTATGAACTTCAAAAATGCGTCGCATCTAGCCAAAGAAGACGGAATTCAGGTCGATTATGTCAAAGTGGACGACGATATAGCTGTAGAGGACAGTCTATACACGGTTGGCCGCAGAGGTGTTGCAGGGACAGTGCTCGTTCATAAAATTGCAGGTGCGGCCGCTGAAGAGGGCTTGGAGCTTGCAGAAGTGAAGGCGATTGCTCAGCACGCGATCGACAACACAAGAAGTATTGGATTCGCGCTTACCTCATGCACAGTTCCAGCGAAAGGAACACCAACGTTCCAGTTGAATGACGATGAGATCGAGTACGGCGTAGGAATTCATGGGGAGCCTGGCATTCGCCGAGAGAAGATTGCTTCTGCTAACGAACTGGCGAAGAAAATGGTTGCGGATTTGTTCCGTGACATGAAGATTACAGCAGGCTCTGAGCAGGAGCTAGCCGTGCTGATTAACGGATTTGGCGGATCCCCGCTGCAAGAACTATACTTGCTGGCGAACGCCGTAGTTCGGGAGATTCATGCACAACAAATTACTCTTGTTAAAGTATTCGTAGGCAACTACATGACAAGTATCGATATGGCTGGCGCGTCGGTGTCGGTTATCCGCTTGGATGAACAGCTTAAGCATTACCTCGAAGCAAGCTGCAATACGCCTGCATTGCAGGTGAGCGGTTCATTTGAACCAATCCATCCTGAGGAGATGTCCGAAGCAGTAACTGCGAGCCACGAGGTATCCTTCACAGTAGAGACGGACGAGGCCTTCTCGAAGGTCGAACATAATGTGTTCACCGTTAATAACTTGATCTATCTAACAGACAAGATGAGTGAAATCATCATTGAAAATGAAGTTCCATTCTGCGAGTTGGATTCACATGCAGGTGATGGCGACTTCGGTATGAGTGTGGCGAAAGGCTTCAAGCAATTGAAAAGAGAATGGTATGACATCATTGCACATCATTCAGACAACATGGGCAGCTTCCTCCATGCTTGCTCGTTAGTTATTATGGAGCATTGCGGCGGCGCTTCCGGCCCAATCTGGGGTTCAGCATTCCGTGCAGCCAGCAAGTTCGCGGGCGAACGCGTAGAATTGACCGTTTCTGAATTTGCACAAATGATGCAAGCAGTTGTTAAAGGCATTCAAGACACGGGCGAGCGCTCATTTGGAAGAGGAGCTGTAGTTGGGGATAAGACACTTGTCGATGCATTGGCTCCATTTGCAGATGCGTGGGTACAGAGTGCGTCTGAGGGCGATGACGTGAAGACTGCTTCTGTGAAAGCAGCAGAGGCTGCTGTTCAAGGTGCAAAGTATACAGAGACAATTGTAGCTCGTATGGGAAGAGCAGGTACGGTTGGCGAACGGAGTCTTGGCTATCCTGATGCTGGTGCCTATGCGCTTGGCGTGATTTTCACAGCGTTGTCCCAAGTGATCAAGTAAGCAGCGAGAGGATTAGGAATAGATCAATTTCCGACCAAATGGAATACTAGAAAAGTAGAACCGGAGTGAGTCTAGCTTACTCCGGTTCTTTGTGTTTGGAAGATATTATAATTAATTACAATATATTTGAAATGATCTCCTGTATTATCCGTGTTAGGATCGGAAACGTACCACAAAACAAGCCGAAGCTCGTCAGAGCGCGGGGGAACCGATTCATTGGGGTGAAGTCGTATAGCGACAGGGGAGTCCACTTTAACCCGAACCCGACAGCTAACCTCGCAGGCTGCAAAGGGAGAGATGTACAGGATGAAGAAGACATTTAAGAAAGTTGTAATTACAAGTGCGATTGCATTGGCACCGGTTATGGCAGCGAACTCTGCTATGGCAGCACCCGTTAGCCCAGTGCAACAGCCGAATCCAATGATGAACTCGAATTGTTCAAACCTGGGTATGAATATGGACTTTGATAAAGTATTCCAAGATAACTCGGAATTGAAGCAAATCTTGTCCAAATGGATGGAAGCCATTCATAAAGAAATTGGGAACAAGCCAATCGTTCCGCCTCCAGTTCAAAAGCCAGAGGTGGACAAGCCGGAAGTAAACAAACCTGAAGTTGAAAAAGCCAGAAGCTAACAAACCTGAAGTTGAGAAACCTGAGGTAGAGAAGCCAGAAATCGAGAAACCTGAAGTTGAAAAGCCTGAGGTTAACAAACCAGAAGTAAACAAGCCAGAAGCTGAAAAACCAGTAACACCTGGTGACAATAAACCAACTACGCCACAAGACAACAACAATGCGAACAGTGACTTCGCTAGCCAAGTTATCGATTTGGTGAACCAAGAACGTGCGAATGCTGGTTTGCAGCCGTTGAAATCCGATGCACAATTGAACAAAGTAGCAATGATCAAGGCGAAAGACATGAATGATAACAACTACTTTGACCATCAATCTCCAACACTTGGCTCCCCATTCGATCTGATGAGAGCACAAGGTGTCAATTTCAATACTGCTGGTGAGAACATTGCCAAAGGCCAACGTAATCCGCAAGAAGTAATGAACGCATGGATGAACAGCGATGGGCACCGCAAGAACATCCTGAGCTCGAGCTTCACTTCCATCGGTGTTGCATACTACAATGGCGTGTGGGTACAAGCATTCACAGGCTAACGAGTTAAGTATGTAGATATCACATCAAGAACCTGCAGGTAAGTGCAGGTCTTTTTTGTATTCATTCAGGCGCTCTACAAGAGAATAACGAGGAATGTAACAGAAATGAAGTTGATCTTATATGTCTCTGTTGAAGACCGGATTCAGTTTCTTTTCAATGTTATACCAATTGTGCCATTCTGTTGTTGGATCGATTAATTCTCTCATTGCTGCACGCATCCATACAGATCGAGCAAAATTTTTAACATTTATGCGTCTACAGCGAAAAATCTCTTTGTCTTCATTGGGCAGCTCTACCTGCATAAGCCACGCGCAATAGGACGTGAACGACAACTTATTAAGCTCAAGCATTGACACGACGGCTGTCGCCATTCGTTCATCTTCCTGTGTTCGCAAGATATGATTCGCATGAAGAAGCATGTGCTCAATCGCACCGAGAAGCTTCGTGCATTCCTCTGGGCCAATGTGTGGAATACGTACACAAGCAGCCATGACATCTGCGATGTGAGCTGGAGCATGAGCCCATCCCTTAACTTCTACATAATCGCGATAATCGTTCTCCTGCATGCAATAATCAACAACTCGCTTCGCAATGTGTTCATATAAAGGCTTGCTTATATAAGGCTGTTGTTCATCACGCTTCAGAAGCAGTGCGAGTAAGAGGGCGGAGAATGTACGTTGGAAGACCGAATCGTTCTCAGCAGTCCCAATTCCTTTGAAAAGCATTTGGTCTGATAACGTCTGATGAAGAAGCTCTGTCAGTTGTCCAGCGGTCAGGATTTTTTGTGTAATCAGCCATTCATACAATATCCCATATGCAAGATCATCCCTCAATTCAGGATCTGTAGAGCCAAGTAGGCTGACTACTTGTTGTACGGCTTCATATTGTTCGATTTCGATTGGTAGCTTATATTGATGCTCCACGATCGAGTGCAGCTGCTGCTTGTCCATGAAATGAATCCCCCCATTAAAGATATGTTTAGGTATTTGTATTCGCTAATGAATAATCATAAAAAGAATGAGATGATCATTTTAACATGATAGGAAAGAAATGTATATGTATACGAATGGTAGTAACGAACGAAATCATGGTTTCTAGCAATACGGTATAGTTAGCAATTGAGGAGGGAATGAATAAGAACCCCCCTGAACATTATCGTTTAGGGGGAGAGAGATAACTTTATACCCAACCGAAGGCTCTAGCGAGCTGAGCCGTGGCGAAGGTGACAGCTATAGCGATTCCAAGCGGAATAACGGCAGACAATATTGTCCATTTTGCACTCTTCGTTTCTTTATAAATGTTGAATAGTGTCGTTCCGCAAGGGTAGTGGAGCAAGGAGAACAGCATCATATTCAATGCAGTCAACCATGTCCATCCATGCTGCAGGAAGATTTCCTTGATGTTCTCCATTCCATCTGCATCAACCATTGCCCCAGAGGACAAGTAGCCCATTAGCAAGATAGGAAGGACAACCTCGTTCGCAGGCAAGCCGAGCAGGAATGCCATAACGATGAATCCATCTAAGCCAATAGCATGGGCGAATGGGTCGAAGAATGAAGCCATATGATTCAATATGCTGTCGCCACCGACAAATACGTTGCCAAGAATCCAAGTCAGAACGCCGGCTGGTGCCGCAATAACGACAGCGCGAGTCAATACGTTAAGCGATTTATCACGGGATGACAATAAAATCGTCTTCCAGACTTGCGGTCTGCGGTACGGTGGAAGTTCAAGCGTATAATGTGTGGGCACACCGCGCAGTGCTGTTTTGGACATGACCCAAGATACGGTCAAGGTGACAACAATCCCAATCATAACCATGCCCATCACGATAGCTGCGGTTACGATCGTCTGCATTCCGCTTGCTACACCTGCTGCCATGAACAGAGAGGACAGCAGAATCAGGGTCGGCCATCTGCCGTTACATGGTACGAAATTATTCGTTAAAATCGCAAGCATACGTTCTCGTGGCGATTCGATAATCCGTGTAGACAAGATCGCTGCTGCATTGCATCCGAAGCCCATCGACATCGTCAAGGCCTGCTTTCCGTGACCGCCTGACTTTTTGAATAGTCGATCCATGTTGAATGCAACTCGAGGCAGATACCCGAAATTCTCAAGTAACGCGAAAATAGGGAAGAAAATAGCCATAGGCGGCAGCATCACACTAATTACCCATGATGTACCGCGATATAAGCCGAGTACAAGAATGCCATGCAGCCAAGCAGGAGCATTCATCGCTTCAAATGCAGTGTTTAAGTACCCTTCAATCACTTCGAAGAAGGAAAATATCATTTCCGACGGAACATTCGCCCCAGCAATCGTCAACCAAAATACAACACCCAAGATGGCGAGCATGATCGGGAAGCCCCAGATCGGAGAGGTTAGAATCTTATCTAACCGGTATGTGCTTTTTAATTTCTTCTTGTCTTCATAGACAACGGCTGCACTGCATATATCCCGCGTCGTACGATAAATATCCGTTACAATTCCGTCCCGAATTGCTTCTCCGCTTGCAAGAGTGCGTGCTCTGGACAATAAGGAGTCCAATGAATCTGAATTAGTGGCAAGCGGTGTGGCCATACGAAACAACTCCCTTCGCGGTATCTGCGACCGGCGAATTCCATCTGGATCTCATTGAATTGATCAAGCTCTCATCACCGTCAAGCAGACGAAGCGCAATCCATCTTGTTGGAAATGTCGTGCCAAGCTTCTCCCGAATGATCGGTTCTAGTTCTGCGATTTTCTCTTCTATATCCTCGTTATATTGCACGAGCAGCGGGGCAGGTACAATCTTGCCGGAAGCCACGCCCTTAATTTTCTCCATCATTTGATCAATCCCAGTACGGTGTCGTGCAGAGATCGTAACTGCGGGAACACCGAGCTTCTTCTCGATCTCGTTAATGTCGATCTTAACACCGAGTCGCTTCGCCTCGTCCATCAAGTTAATGCAGACGACAACTCGGTTGGTCATTTCTATCACTTGCAGTGCCAAGTTCAGATTCCGTTCCAGTGATGTCGCGTCCAGAACGACGAGTGTCACATCGGGTTTCTCAAAAATAATATAATCCCGAGCCGCTTCCTCGTCGGCGGAATTGGAATAGAGTGAATACGTACCTGGCAAGTCGACCATTTTATAAGAAGTGCCTTCGTGATTGAAGTGGCCTTCTGCAGTTAGAACGGTTTTGCCCGCCCAGTTCCCCGTATGCTGCCGCATTCCTGTAAGGGTATTGAACAGGGTGCTTTTACCGGTATTCGGGTTGCCGGCTAAGGCAACCGTATATTGTTTCGTCATTGATCATCGCTCCCAACTATTTCCCCATACATAAGTGTGCTTTCTTCCATGCGAAGCGCTATCGTTGTATTATTGACTCGGAATGCGATCGGATCGCCGAGCGGACTGCGCTGCAGCACTTCGATCACATTGCCTGGAACAAAACCGAGATCAAGCAATCTTCTCCGTAGTACTCCTTGAACTTCGATTCGATTCAACCGTACATGCTGGCCTGTGCCAGCACTGTATAGCGTTACGACATTTGAATGCATTTGATTCACTCTCCTGATTTCACCATGTCCTAAAAAGTTTGCCCAGTGCAAGATTTGTCCCAAAAAAAAGCGGAATTTTTCCATTCATGCCACTTCATTAGTATAGGTCAACTATGTTTGTTGGGCAACAAAAACTTTCCCCGATGCAAAAATATTTATATTCATCATATGCGCGAAGGGTGGAAACGTTGCCATCTTATCCGTAAAATTATCATTCTAGTTGGGTTGATCATTATCGCATTCTGAATATCGTGAGTGTGCATGTACCGTGTCAGAACAACTGGAAGTGGTTATTATACAGGAAGTTCCATCTCTTTCGTCGAAGGGTAGAAGTGTGGAACGAGGCGATCTCGTACATGTACGAAAATGGCATGATCGATGTTCAAATCCTTGGTGCAGAAGGGAAGATTGAATCGTGAGTGATAGATTGAATAAGAATAATACGATAATCCATCGAATAAGCATTCAATACCCAATTATTCAAGCAGGGATGGCAGGGGGAGCAACCACACCTGAGCTTGTAGCGGCTGTATCGAGCGCTGGAGGTCTCGGGACGCTGGGAGCGGGATACATGCAGCCTGAACAGATGAGAAAAGCAATTCGGGCAATTAAGCAGCTTACGAGCAAGCCCTTTGCAGTAAATCTATTCATACCAGAACCAGCCGGGATTGATCAGCACATATCGGATGCAGTGATGGAAGATTTACAGAAAATCGATAGACTGCTAAATGAGCAGGGTCAAGAAATCAGCGAGGGTAGAAGCAAAGATAGAAGCGAAGAGACATACTGCTTTGATGAGTCAGCTTATCGGCTAACTTTTCATGACCAGATTCAAGTCATTCTTGAAGAGCACGTTCCGATTCTCAGCTTTACATTCGGGATTCTCGATGAGATCTATATTCGTCAATTGAGGGAAGCTGACATCATCTTAATAGGAACAGCAACACATGTTGCCGAGGCGATACAGCTTGAAGCTGCAGGTATCGATATAATCGTGGCTCAAGGCAGTGAGGCAGGCGGTCATCGTGGAACATTTGCAGGAGATCCCTATTCCTCCCTAATCGGCACATTGGCGTTAGTTCCTCTTATTGTCGATCAGGTATCCGTTCCCGTTATTGCTGCCGGCGGTATAATGGATGGACGCGGTATAGCGGCGGTCATGGCCCTTGGAGCACAAGCAGCACAGTTAGGAAGTGCTTTCCTGCTGTGCAAGGAGAGCGGGGCACATCCCGCTTATCAAGCGGCCATTCGCGCATCTGACGAATGCAGTACGGTCATTACGAGGACAATCTCAGGCAAGCCTGCAAGAGGAATACGGAATGATCTCATTCGCAGGCTGGAGACTTATCACGATTCCATACCTGCTTATCCAATTATGAATGAACTAACGAGAGGCGTTAGACAGTCGGCCGCTCGAACCAATAATCCTCAATATATGTCATTATGGGCAGGGCAAGCAGCACGAATGGGGGAAAATCAAGGAGCGCATGACAAGATGGAGCAGTTGATCAAGCAATGGAGACATGTAGTGAAGACGTTGCAAATGTAAAATTGGGAGCAACCATGGTGATAAAATGATGATTAGACAACGAATAAATCATAAAAAATTGATGACGAAATGTTAATGAATGATTAATGAAAATGATGGAAGAAAACAGTCTGAAAAATTTGTGAAAATGAGCCAGATTAAGCAATATAGGCGATAGTTTAAGCAATTGGCAAATAGCTGCACAATGTTTCGTTAATGCAAGTTTTGCAAAAAATCATAATTTGCTTCATAATGTCTTAGGAGAGCTCAACGTTCAGCGTTGGGCTTCCAAGCATGAAACGCGGAGGAGCAAGACATATGAGTGCTTACATTGGGGAACGTTATCAATTATGCAAGGTAATTTTGCATTTGGCAGATGGAGTTTTATATGAAGCCATAGATTTGTCACTTAAGAGAGATGTATTTATATATTTGGTAGAGAATAAGGGACTGGATAAGGCTGAGCAATGCAAGAAAGCGTTTGGTCAAATCTCGCATTTTTCAAATAATCGATTCTTCCATATGTTGAATGCAGGGACGTCCGGCAGTGATTTCTTCGTGGTGTTCACCTCCTATAGCGGAATGCCGCTGGCGAAGTACATACAGCATCACGCGCTGAGTGCCAACAAGACGCTGTCCTTGTTATATGAAGTTGGTAAGGCGATTCAAGATGCGCTGGAATCCAATATTACGAACTTCTCCGTATCCGTCGACAACTTGTGGATTACGGAGGATCATCATGTTCTTGTGATGAACTATTGGTCAGAGGCACCGACTGAGCGCTGCGGTACATTGGGACTGTGCTACTTGCTGTATCAGCTGAGCACACTGCATTTGAATGTGCCTCAATACTATGAAATGTATGAGTCGCGCTTGGCTGGTGCATTGAAGGAATTGTCTCCAGGTCAGAAGGAAGCGCTGTTGTCTCTCGTACAGAGTGTCTATTTAGGAGAAATCTCGCAGTTTTCCTTCATGCTGACGCTCCGTGAGATTATGGATTCGCCGAACATCCCTGTGAAGACAATTGGGGGCATTTATACGCCGCCCGTTCCGAAAGTAGATCCAGAGCTGCTCATCACTGCTGAGGAAGAGGCGGAGGAAGAAGAAGCCGCACCTTATGAAGCGGATAACGCGGAGAATGTGGGCCGCAAGAAAATGATACTCATTCTTGCATGTGCTGCCGTATTTATTTGCGTATTGGGCGGAGCAGTGATGTTGGCAAACTCCTTGTCAAAGGCAAATGATGCAGCGATATCTACTGATGCTCCAGAGTCTAACGATCAGGTTGCGACAGAGAATCCAGCAACAGAGCCGGGAACGGATTCAGATGCAAGCCAACAGGACTCAGGCTCTTCTACAAACGTAACTGAGCCGCCAGCGACGGATAACAATAATAATTCATCCAATGACAATTCTTCTCAAGAACGCGAGTCGGAGAAGAAATCGGATGATGCGGATCGGAAGTCGACAGAGCGTGACCGTAATCGGGATTCCAAATCGGACAATACGAGTGTAACTCCGCCTACGACGCCAGAGAAGAAACCTGACGATCATACAACAGATTCTGGAACGACGAATAACGGTGCTCATGATGGTCAGACAGGGACAACGCCAGACACGACAATGCCAGACACAACAACGCCACCAGACGGTCAACAGCCTGATGGCCAGCAGCCGGATCCGAACACGAATACAACGACGGAACCGCCGAAGTCTGGTGAGATTGCTGTTCCTAACTTAGTGGGCTTGTCGAAGGAAGAAGCGGAGAAGCAGATTCTTGCAAGCGGCTTGAAATATGAGTATGTTCTCGAGAACTCGGATGAACAGGAAGCAGGGAAAGTATTTAAGCAAGAGGTTCCTGCTGGTGGAGCTGCGAAGAAGGGTGACAAGATTAAATTCTATGTTAGCCGAGCGAAGAAATAATAAAAGCAATCTAAAGTAATAAAACTGAAGGTAAGTTACATTTCGTCCAATAATGAAATGCCCCGAGTGGCCGTAACCGAATTGTCGGTAGGCGCTCGGGGCATTTTGCATGTTGCTGCTTATTAATAATTAATTACAAGCACAGTTCAATACAGGCTTCCGCGCGGCTTGGGTTTCATCCAATCGCTTCACATCCGTATAATGCGGTGCATTCAGCAGCAGTTCAGGCTGTTCCTTCGCTTCCTGTGCGATCTGGATCATCACATCGATAAAGCGATCCAGCGTCTGCTTGCTCTCTGTTTCCGTAGGCTCGATCATCATACATTCCTCGACATTGAGTGGGAAGTAGATGGTTGGCGGATGGAAGCCGAAGTCAAGAAGGCGCTTGGCAACATCCAGCGTCCGCACGCCGTACTGCTTCAACCCTTTGCCTGACATCACAAACTCATGCTTGCACACGCTTGGATATGGAATATCGTAATAAGGCGCCAGACGGTGCATCATGTAGTTGGCATTTAGTACCGCGCATTCAGATACACGACGCAGCCCTTCTGGACCGTAAGTGCGAATATATACATAGGCGCGCAATAGGATACCGAAGTTACCGTTATAGGCCTTGACTCGTCCAATGGACAGCGGAGAGCCTTGATCGAATTCATATGAACCATCCTCAAGCTTCGTCACCGTAGGGGAAGGGAGGAATGGAATCAGCTTGCTCTTCACGCCAACAGGGCCAGCGCCAGGGCCGCCGCCGCCATGTGGTGTGCTCATCGTCTTATGCAAATTCAAATGGACAACATCAAAGCCCATATCCCCAGGACGCGTAATACCCATAATGGCATTGGAGTTAGCGCCATCATAGTAGAGCAATCCGCCAGCTTCATGAACAATGCTCGCGATCTCGACAATATGCTCTTCGAACAATCCAAGCGTGCTCGGGTTTGTGAGCATCAATGCTGCCGTATCAGATCCAACAGCGGATCTGAGTGCATCCAGATCAACGAATCCTTGTTCGTTAGACGGTATTGTAATCGTATCTAAGCCAGCTACAGTTGCACTAGCGGGGTTCGTACCATGCGAGGAATCAGGGACGATTACCTTCGTCCGCTGCTCGCCTCGGCTCTCATGGTAAGCGCGGATCATCATCAAACCGGTCCATTCACCATGCGCGCCTGCCGCAGGCTGGAGCGTGACCTTATCCATACCAGTAAGGGCAGCTAGGTCTTCCTGCAGCGTGTACAGCAGCTCTAGAGCCCCTTGCACCGTAGTTGTAGGCTGATAAGGATGGATTGCTGCGAGTCCTGTCAGCCTTGCTGCATCCTCGTTAATTTTCGGATTATATTTCATCGTACAAGAGCCGAGTGGGTAGAAGCCATTGTCTACGCCGAAGTTGCGGCGTGATAAGGCGGTATAATGTCGAATCACATCAACCTCATACACTTCAGGCAGCTCGGCCTCTTGACTGCGCAGCATCGAAGTTGGGATAAGCTCTTGAATTTCGATTTCTGGAACATCACATTCTGGTAAGGAATAGGCAATACGCCCAGGATGACTCAATTCAAATATTAGTGCTTGTTCCGGTTTCATACGCAGCTCACCTCCAGCAAGTCAATAAATTGTTCGATGTCTGATTTGGATTTTTTCTCCGTGACCGCAATGAGCATATGTCCTTCCAGTTCAGGATAGAAACGGCCAAGATCCAAGCCGCCAATGTATCCGTTGTCCAGGAGCAGAGACTGTAATCGATCCATGTCAGTATCTTGCGGGAGACGAAGTACGAATTCATTGAAATAAGGCGCTTGGAACGCTAACCCAAGATTGGGCTTGTTATTGATATAAGCTGCTGCATAATGCGACTTCTGTATATTGAGCTTCGATACCTCTTGCATTCCCATCTTGCCCATGACGGACATATAGACGGAAGCAGCAAGAGCAAGAAGTGCTTGGTTTGAGCAGATGTTGGATGTCGCCTTCTCACGACGAATATGCTGTTCTCTCGCTTGGAGTGTAAGAACAAATCCACGCTTGCCATCCAAGTCCTTGGTCAAGCCAACAATTCTGCCAGGGATACGGCGCATATAGGGTTCTGCAACGGCAAAGAAACCGCATGTAGGACCGCCGTAAGATGCTGCAATGCCAAGCGGCTGAGCATCTCCAACACATACATCGACACCTAGTTTTCCAGGACTCTCCAACATAGCAAGACTCAGTGGATTCGTACTCATGATGAGCAGGCCTTTATTTGCATGTGCAATGGGTTCAATGGCGCGCACATCTTCAATGCATCCGAAGAAGTTCGGGGACTGAATCAGTACGGCAGCAGTCTCGTCCGTGACAGCACGCTCCAGCTGAGCAAGGTCAGTCACGCCGTCTTGATATCCAATCTCGACCACTTCAACATTAAGTCCTCGAGCCATTGTGCGAACAATCTGTCTCGCTTCAGGATGGACAGTGCTTGAGATGACAAGCTGCTTGCGCTTCGTTGCACCAACCGCCAGTGCTCCAGCTTCTGCAAGTGCAGTAGCGCCATCATACATGCTGGCATTGGCAACAGGCATACCAGTCAGCTCACATATATAGGATTGAAATTCGAAGATTGCTTGCAATTCACCCTGACTGATTTCAGGCTGATAGGGTGTATAGGCGGTATAGAACTCTGATCTAGAGACTAGATGTTGAATGACTACAGGGATATGATGATCGTATATGCCAGCACCAAGGAAGCTGGTATGGCTCTCACTGTTAGCATTGCGGGAGGCCAATTCCTTCATATGCCTCATCATGGCTGCTTCATCTAATGGTTCAGACATTGGCAGTACTCCATTGTAACGAATGGAGGCTGGGATATCGCGGAATAGCTCGTCAATGGAAGAGATGCCGATCTGCTGCAGCATGTCAGCCTGATCTTGTTCCGTCACTGGAATGTAACGATGCTTCATGATGGGTTCGCTCCTTTGGCAGGGGTCGGGATTCGTTTATAAAATGGAGTCGAGACAACGCGGGCTTTCAACTGCTTGCCGCGAATTTCGACAAGAATTTCTGTATCCAATTCTGAGAATGCGGATTCAATCAAGGCCAGCCCTAGATTGCGCTTTAATGTCGGCGACTGTGTTCCTGTTGTAACTTCTCCGATCACGCGCCCATCTGCAAGCACCGGATAATGGGAGCGAGGAATGCCTTTGTCAATCATCTCGATGCCTACCAGCTTTCGTGCCGGACCATCGGTCTTCTGCTTCGTTAATGCTACACGGCCGATGAAGTCGCCCTTATCTAGCTTGACGAATCGTGCTAGTCCTGCCTCAAGCGGCGAGATATTGGCAGTAATTTCTTGTCCATAGAGGGGCAGACGTGCCTCGAAGCGCAAGGTGTCTCTAGCACCAAGCCCTGCTGGGAGCAAGCCGAACGGTTCGCCTGCACGAATCAGCTCATTCCATACGTGCGCTGCATCCTCTGCGGACAAGTAGAGTTCGAAGCCATCTTCACCGGTATAGCCTGAGCGAGACAGCAGTGTTGATACGCCGCAGACTTGTGCATCCGATAGGAAATGGAATGGTGCGAGCGAATCAATAGGTGCCTCAGTTACCGCAGCAAGAATAGCTTGGGCATTCGGCCCTTGAAGGGCAAGCAATGCTGTGCGATTCGAAACATTGGTCAAGGTAACGCCATGAATCAGATGCTTCTGCAGCCATGCATAGTCTTTATCAATGTTGGAGGCATTAACGACGAGCATGTAACGGTCGCTCTTCATCTGATAAATGAGAATATCATCGACAACTCCTCCGTCAGGGTAGCACAGCAGCGTATATTGTGCTTTGCCATCCTCGAGCCGCGATACATCATTCGTTGTCATCTGTTGAAGAAACGTCAGGGAGGCAGGGCCGCTTACGATAAATTCACCCATGTGGGAGACATCGAATAGACCTGCATGTGTACGAACTGCTTCATGCTCTCGTTGAATGCCGATAAATTGAACGGGGAGCTCCCAGCCGCCGAAGTCAATGCAGCGTGCACCCGGATAAGCAGAGTATTGATCAAATATTGGCGTTCTCTTCAATTGACTCATGAATTCACCTCGATACGCGTATTTGGACTAATTATCGGTATACGTACATAAAAAGGACAGCCGAAAGAAAAGTGGATGCATCGCATCCTCTCATTCTCTCGCTCTGTCCTTTGTACCTGAGAGTGTCGCCGATTGTCGCAAACAAATTGTTTGTTTCCGTGTCTACCATCGACTTTCCCCTTGGGTGACTGTATTCGTTTTCATGAATAGCAGTGCTCTCCAGAGGTGCGTCCGGTAAAAGTCCTTTTGCCTGAGAGATTCACCCATTCAGGCTTACTCCTTCGGCGCCGCTATGTCTCAGCAGTCTCTCCCTTTACCATCATTCGCCATTTTCAGCTGTCATCTCTACATTAGTTGAGCTTTCCACACTTTGTCAATTGATATTTTCTTCACAACTGATTTCATAGCTTGTCATATTGACAATCATGCATATCTTGCAATAATCTAATGGTGTTATAATTACCCAGTTTAATCGTAATTCGCGAACGAGGAAGGTCGGGAGAGTTTGACAATTGCGATTGTCAACACCGAAGGAGCAAGTTGCCAGCCGCCGATTGGCAATGAATCTCTCAGGTTCCATAACCGCCATTCTGACGCAGCTCTGGAGAGTGCATTTCTATGCCGCCAAAGGGGTAAGTTCAACCGCAGTTGTGGCTGTGGAGGAACGGGAACTCTCAGGTACCGAGGACAGAGAACAAGGCGACAAGGCCGCTTCCTGTCCATTTTTACGATCTCGATTGGATAGACGGCCTGATGAATGACATTATGAATGAAATGGGGCGTTGACATGAGTGAAGTGAAGAATGGATTGCTGTATAGTGAAGAGCATGAATGGGTAGTTGCCATAGAAGGCAATACGGTACGGGTTGGCATTACAGATCATGCACAATCCCAGCTGGGAGACATCGTATTCATCGAATTTCCGCCAGTAGGTACCAGCTTGTCCGCAGGGGACAGCATGGGATCAATTGAATCGGTGAAGACCGTATCTGAGTTGTACTGTCCGGTATCCGGAACAATTACGAAGGTCAATGATGGATTGGAAGCGTCGCCAGAGCTTGTGAACAGCAGCCCCTACGAAGATGGATGGATTGCAGAAGTTGAAGTAGAAGGCAGCGTTGAGGAAGCTGTGAAGCACTTGCTGAAAGCAGAGCAGTACACGAAGCTGATAGATGAATAGGTGAAGGAACAATAGGTTGAGAATCTAAGAACCTGCTGTACCGGTATCATGCTGGTGCAGCAGGTTTTTCATTTGTTATCTGACAAATTTCGATAGGATTCACCGCCGAAAAGGAGTACAATATAAGCATCGACAACTAGATGTTGCAATGCTAAATAAGAATGCTAGGTGAATGGAATGACAATCGCTTTTTTTGATTCTGGAATCGGTGGAATAACCGTGTTGGCTGAGGCTATGAAGCATATGCCGCATGAACAATATTTATTTTATGCAGATACGCTGCATGTCCCTTATGGGACGAAATCTCAATCCGAAGTAATGCGCCATGTACATTCAGCTGTGGAAGACATCATGCAGCACAATGTGAAGGCGCTTGTTATTGCGTGCAATACAGCGACAAGCATCGCAGCGTCAGAACTAAGACGGAAGTATGACATTCCGATCATTGGGATGGAACCAGCAGTCAAGCCTGCCGTGGAAATGAATCGCGACAATGGCAAGAGTGTGCTTGTATTCGCGACAGCTTTAACCTTAAGTCAGAACAAATACCATACATTAATCAGTCGAATTGACGAAGAACATATTGTGGATTCGATTCCCTTGCCGGAATTGGTAGAATATT
>NZ_JMDX01000105.1:0-19866 GCF_000935845.1 Paenibacillus sp. E194 | reverse complement strand
AGATCTTCTTTAGCCTGAGTCGCCCAATGTCTGGCCTTTCTAAGTGCCACGGGATCGCTGCTCACCAGCATTCCCCCTCCGGATGTAGTAATGAGCTTATTGCCGTTGAACGAATATATGCCGAAATGACCGATTGTCCCACAATGTCTGCCACGATAGGTCGTACCCAGTGACTCTGCTGCATCTTCCACGACAATAATGCCATAACGATTGCAGATAGCCATAATTGCATCCATATCTGCGCTCTGCCCATAGAGATGAACGATGACAGCAGCTTTCGGTGTCTTCCCCTCTTGCGCAAGCTGCTCACATGCCCGCTCCAGCGCTTCAGGCGACATATTCCAAGAATTCGGCTCCGAATCAACGAATACAGGAATCCCACTCAAGTACAGGATAGGATTCACACTGGCTATAAAGGTAAACGTGGAACATAGCACATAATCGCCTGCTTCTACCCCGGCCAGACGTAAAGCCAAATGGATGGCCGCCGTCCCTGAGCTTAACGCAACTGCTCCTTGCGCCCCTACATAATGGGCCACTTCTTCTTCAAATGCCTGAATATGCGGACCGACGGAGGAAAGCCAATTGCTAGCAAATGCCTCATCGATTTTAATCCGTTCTTCATCCCCCATATGCGGAGGAGACAGATATATATAAGGCTTAGACATACTGTGTCACCTCTGCTGAGTCAATCCCAACCGCCATAAGTGAAGGGTCTCGATAAAATGGGAAATACTCGCTCTCCGTAATTCCATTAAATTTGCTTTTCAATAATTTGTATAGGTAGGGATCTCGTACTTTCCTTCCGACATAGAAGTCCAATGGTTCATGATTATTGAAACCTTTCTTAAAGCGATACAAGGAATCATTGCCCGTATAACCGCCTCCTAAATGAATCTTCTTGAATCCTCGTTCCTTGAAGTGCTGTATAGCGAAATACAGCAAAAAATTATTGGGCGCGCAAGAAAAGTATAGCTCATTGGAAGCGAGCAGATGATAGTGCACATGTTCACCTTCATGCAAAAATATCGATGCACAAACCAACTCGTCTTCCGCGTATATTCCCAGCATGGTGAGCTGATCGGATAGGCGATCCAGCATGTCATAAAAGTATTGTTCGGTAAAGTAATAGCTGGCCTGAGCCTTAACACGATCCATCGTGTGATAATACATATCCATGAAAGATTGCAGCCGTTCTAACGTCATCGTTTCCTGCCGTCCAAAAAGTCCAGATTTCAAAGATACACGAATTCGATTTCGGTTCTTGGAGCTGAACTTGGCGAAAATATCGTCTACCGTCGGTTCTAAATCTACACTGATCGTATTGCGCACGAAGCACGGATCCACATCCATGTAATCCTGATGATTGCGATAAAGAGGATGAAATCTGACAAACTCCGTTATAATTTTTTGATTCTTACAATAGCTGGAGAAGGCTTGCTGAAATCGCCCAAGCAATTCATTACGATCTTCATCATGTAAGGAGGTGCATATAGGTCCTCCATAACCGTATGGGGTAATAATGTCGTACATTTCCGGAGCGTCTTCCCATAAGCGCTTAATATGCGGTAGAGTATTGACTTGCCTGAGGACAAATGGATACATGACAGTTCCGGTATCTTCTTTGTAAATAAATAGACGTGCCGATTCTTCCTGTCCGCTCTCATATAAGGAGCAATAGCCTGACAACCAATATATGTCCGGATCCACTATACTCTTGGCAAGTTCATCCCATTGCTTCCTCTCGTCAGGCGACAGTATTTGAACATTACCCAATTGGACACCCTCCTTGAATGACGAACGAATGATAGTAATTCGCATACGGCTTCCAGAACGAGTTGCGAATATTGGAGTTGTGCCACAATAAAACGAACTGTCCGCGATATCGATGCACGACTCCTAGAAGGTTATTCATCTGCTCAAACATCTGAGCGGGTTCAAGTCCTTGATAACCGCCAAGGCTTACCTCCATTGCGGTTAGAGGGAGCTCTTGAAGAGATAAAGGCTGTCTGGCACGAATATCAAAGACACGGTATGAATGGCAGATTCCGCTGCGAAACCCGATTTCATCGGCATACCCAATCGTACTGTCTATCTTCATCCCGGCTCGCTCCCATATGCCCCATGTATCCGGAACACGGAAGCGCAAATAATGATGCCTTCCCTCTGTAACCACGCATCCCGCCGCCTCTTGAAGCCGCTCCTTCTCTTGCAAGAACAACTCTTCATTGCAGTATGCATCATAGCTGGGGTGGAATCCGACGATATGACCGCGCTCACGTACACGCTTGAGCACTGAACGAGCGAGTTCTCCCCGGACCTCATATCGATTGTCGTAAAAGGTCGTGCCCCCCGCCATAAAATAGAACCTGGATTGAACCCCTGCCTGCTCAGACAGATCCATCAGCCAATCAAATGTATCGTACGGGTCGGCACATCTACCTGACTTTACTTGTATGTATTCCTGCATGCTTCGAATGGGAGCCAATGGACTCAAGTTGGCCAAGCCTCTTGCCATACTTCGAATAAGACGCTTCGTACCGTCCCAATATCGCAAATCATCCACATCATGCGTCACAATCAATTCAGAGGGACGATTTGTTCGTTCTGCCTCCAACCCTACTTCAATGAGCATGTTCCAGAGCATCTCAGCCATCTCATTCACAACAGGACGCTGCCAGAAGCGATTCCGAACAGCCAAACTGCCGGATGAGGGGAACCGTTCATGACGGTCTCTTATGTTCGCGCACTCTTCCCATCGAGTGAGCATAAAAAAGCAAGCAGCCAGCAGATCTGCTTCGCAATACAAGTCCCCTCCATCCACTCGCCATTCCCCTCTGCCGAACCATACGGGCAAATCCCCTTCGGGAGCAAATCTGGAGCTGGCATAGGACACACGTAGTTGGTTCGTATCCGCGGACAAGTAAGACAATCCATCCTCATATTGAGCAAAGAAGGCATCTCTGATATACAGGCTGCTCCCGTTCGACAGTGCGAACCGGATATAGGGCGACTGATCCTTATCATTGTCCACGACGAGCTGATACGGTAATCCGAGCATATCGCCGACCAATTGTTGAATGATATATGTTCGTTCGGGTACGAACAATGCAGGTATTGTAATAATCATGGCCCTTAACCCTTTCCTGTCTTCATCTTATCAAGACAATGGCTTCACCATGCGAAACGCTACAGCCAACTGTTCCATGCCGGAGTGAGGCGGCTCTTCCCCTCCGTCTGACACAATCACCCTTCGATGCGGGGCAAGACGTGCAAGCAGAGCAAGCACATCCTTATTCATTGCAGCTTTCAAGCGCATACGGAAATAATTCTCCTTCATAAGCACAATTCGTTCTTCTTGACGATCGAGGCTCACGCGAAAGAATCCATAGCCATACACTTCGAGGCTGGCTACCGCTTGCGGCCAGTCATGAATCATATAATCCAAGCTGCCCTCTTCCGCTTCTACGTCCATCCATTGATGCAGCGGAGCACTTGCATACCAATAATAAGCATGCTGGCGAACGAATCCGTTCCGCTCATATAGCCGAATGGCAGATTCGTTCGTGTCGAATGCATCAAGCTGCACGGAAGAGAAGCCCTCCTTCGCGGCGTGAATGCTTGCCTGTCGAATCACATGGGAGCCGATGCCTCCTCCTCTGAACAGAGCAGATACGTAGAAATTGTTCAGAAACAAGATGTCATCGATCAGTCTCCATTCTGCGAAGCCAATCAGGGAATTCGCATTCGTATAGATCCCTTTAAAATGCGAAGTGAAACGAGACAGTGGGATAGCAAGCGAAGCACGCAAAAAATCAGCATATCCATGAGCCGAAAAAAGCGTCGCTTCATAGAGCCCCGCAGGCATCCATGTCTCGCTCATGCGGGAGATTTCCTCATAATGTTCCGGTTCCAGCGTTCGGACATGAACAGATTCGCCTCGTGACTCGATGCGGTAGTCAGGAAATAATCGTTTCCACATGTCCCCGTCACCCCTCGCGGCTGTGATATCGTTCCTTATCGAGGTCAGAAGCCCCACGACTTCCAGGAAGTGCAACTCCCTCCCGCTTGACCACGGTAATGATTGTTAAGAACAAAATTTTGATATCCAGCCAGAAGGATCCGTTCTCCACATACTGGACGTCAAGCTCCAAACGTTCATTCCAGGATAGATGGTTCCTTCCCTTCACCTGGGCTAATCCAGTAATGCCCGGGCGAACATGGAATCGTTTCTGTTCCCGCTTCGTGAAGTACGGCAAGTGTTTCACGAGCAAAGGCCGTGGCCCAACCAGACTCATGTCTCCGCGCAACACGTTCCACAATTGGGGCAGCTCATCCAAGCTCGTTGAGCGCAGGAAAGTACCGAAAGGGGTAATGCGGTGGGCATCTGGAAGCAGTTGCCCTGCACTGTCTCTGGCGTCTGACATCGTGCGAAATTTATAAACCTGGAATACGCGTTTATCCTTGCCCGGCCGCTCCTGCTTGAAAATGGCCGGCGAACCTAACGCAACGCGAACGCAAATATAGGTAATAAGGAGAATCGGGCTGATTACGAGCAGTAAAATGGACGATACTGCAATATCGAATATACGCTTCATTACTGATGCTGCAGCAATTGTTCCTCGGCCACTTGACGGAGAACACGTGCAGGAATCCCCATGACCAATTGCTGTCCTTCCACATCTTTAGTTACAACACTTCCAGCCGCGACAACGGCTTCTTCTTCAATGACAACCCCCGGCAGCGTTACGACTCCAGCCCCAAGACGTCCGCCCTTCCTCACGGTTATTCCTTTCATCCACTTAAATCGTTCCTTCGTCCGGCCAATGAAATTGTCATTGCTCGTGATAACACCCGGCGCAACAAATACATCATCACCAATAGTGGAATAAGCCGTAATGTAACAATTCGTTTCTAGCTTGCAGCGTGCGCCTACCGTACAATCGTTCTCTACCGAAGCTCCGCGTCCGATAATCGTACCAGTGCCTACACGTACACGTTCACGCACAGTAGCTAGGTCGGCGACGAATACATCCTGCTCCAGAACAGCACCCGCATATACGATGCTAGCTGTTCCAATCGTGCAGCCTTCCTCGATGATGCACGGATCCTGGCTTCCTCTATCTTGAAGCACAGATCGCTTCGCACGAAATGGCTGCTTGCCGATGACGGCTTGATCCATAATCGTTACCCCATCGTACAAAACCGTCTTCTCTTCGATGATGACATGACGACCGATGACCGCTCCCGTGCCAATGACTGCACCTGCTCCAATGATGCTCCCATCGCCAATGCAGACTCCATCTTCGATTGTCACTCCATCACCAATTACACAGAAATATCCTAGCCTCACCTGTTCTCCCATTCGAATATCCTGTCCCAACACTTGCAATTCTGCTGCTGCTCGCTTGTCATCCTTTATCCCCATCTTCGAATCATCCCTTCTACACATCGTAGGACGCAGCCGTATTGCGCTTGCTAACTCGCTTCTCGTTACGCCCAACGTCCTCCGCTATTGCCGCGGAAAGCTTATAGGACATGCGTTCCCAATCATGCTCTCGTTCCACATACGCTCTTGCTCTGCAGCCCATTTCCTCCCGATCCTTCATCTGCCTCGCCAGTTTGGACAGAGCTTCGCTCAATTCCTCTGGATCTTGCAGGACAAGACCGATTCGTTCCTTTGCAATGACCGAATCGTCAATCTTGCCAACGAGAAGAGTCGGCAATGAAGAGGCCATATAGTCGTACATCTTGTTAAAGCTCATGCCCCATTTGTATACAGAAGCATCACGCAGCGCAATTAACCCTACATGAGCCCGCGCCAAAAGTGTGGGCACAGCTTCCTTCTTCACGAGTGGGAGGAAGGCCACATTAGTCAATCCCGCTTGTTCCGCCTGCTTCACTAGAGCTTCCTTCTCCGGTCCGTCCCCAACAAAGACGAATTGAATATTACTGTCGGTTCCCTTACTAAGTGCTGCTGCTTCCAGAAGATGATGTATACCGTCAGAAATACCGTGCGATCCGGTATAAATCGCAATGAACTTCCCTTGCCATTGTTCAAATTGGCGCTCCACCTCAGAAGGGAGTTCGGTCAGTGGAAGAGCGAAGCGCTCCATATCGACGCCATTAGGCAGAACCAGCACCTTCGACCCCAGCCCGCTCTGCTTCTCTACATAATCAGCGGCTTTATCGAACAGCACGATGATGCGGGATGCCTTTCGGTATAAATGAGATTCCAGCCAATAGAGCGCCTTGACGATCGGATGGTTCGGCGACATCTTGCCGAAGTCTATGAGTGTCTGCGGCCATAAGTCTCGTTCCTCGAAGTAGAATACCGCATTATGATGAGCAGCAAGGCGGGAACCGATCCATGCAGCCGCAGGATGCATAAGGGAGCCGATGATGAGATCGGGGCTCTCTTTGCGCCGCCGCCCCTCCCAATAACAGCGCCATGTATAATCCAGCATATTCTTAACGCGCCGCCAATCATTGCGCTTATAAGCCGTTGTGCGGAGCCAGACGAACCGCACTCCATCATATGTCACTTCCCGAACCGCATTGCGCGAGCCTTCCAAATGATTAATCCAATTCTGATGCCCGTAGGCGGAAGCAAATATCGTGACACTCGCTCCTTGCCTCACAAGCTGCTTCGCCAAATCAAAATGACGAGTCCCTCCGCCTGTGCCCGGGGCGACTCCGTAATGATTCACGATCCATATGTTCATTCCAGCTACACTCATACTGTCGCCTCCTTCCAATGCAAAGTTTCCACTTGCATCGCAAAATCCAGCGAGCTTAACCCGCCCGTAAACCCTTCCTTGGCATGTCTTTGCGGATAAGGAAACGGTGTGAATTCGTGATATTCCACCCGGATTCCATATTTGTGAAATATGGATTCATCTAAATAATCCCTGCCGCTGGGACCTGATAAATAAACATCGCCGCCCGCCTCATGCACGAGCTGAGCAAGCAGCTCCGATTTGCTCCCATCTGCCAACATGGAACTGGAACGGATGAGCGGAGTGCGAATGTCCAGCCAGTTCATGAGCAGCTCGATGCTGGGGATAGCAAAATCGACAAGACGCTCATATTTCGCACCATAGAGATCGAGGAGTTCATTTTTCCGCCTAAGATACCCAGGGCATCTTCCATAGCTGGCCTCGAGCTGGCGCATGTGATCCGCCTGCCAGTCGCGGTTGTTCGCAATTCGCACATCGATCGTCCTCGTTCCGAACAAGCCTTCCTTCGCTACGGGAATAGTCAGCCATTTCGGTCCGCCTTGTGTGTCGATCATTGTGCGATTTTGATAGCCATTTTTCGTGAATTGAACGGTATCGAGCAAGATGAACAAATCCGAGCAGCCCATCTTATGAAAAAAACCAAGCCACGGCAGCACATTCGGCTGATGAATGCTTACAATCATATTCTCACCCTGAGGGGTTCAAAGGCTTCGGCATACTCTTCACCGATTTGAACACCTCGAATTTTGGCCAATCCAAATACCATTTCTCTCGTAAAATAACTCCGGTTCAGATGCAGCTGAGAACGATATTGCTGCAAAGCCTCCCATTTCCGCTCCATATATTTCCGGTCAAGCGGGGCAAATATTCGTGAATTGGTGCTCAGTTGATTCCATGGGAGCTCGTAACCGTAAAGGGATTGTTCCTTGAATGCCCGCTGGCTCTCACTACAGATGACTTGATGATCTTGATGTATATCGGACGAGGACGGCACTAGTACCAAATCCGGTTTCATGTCTCGCTTCATTCCAACGAGAACCTCCAGCAATTCTTGGCGATGGGTGGGAAATTGGCGGACAGGGAATCGATAGACGATGCGATTGTCATGTGGAATTTCCAATACGTCCATGGATGCATGAAATTCATGCGCCAGCGTGTCTTTGGCGAAATCGCCCGGCAGTGATTGCTCAGCTACCGAAAACGCCGCGACAACAACATTAGCTCCTGACTCGATCTGCTTCGCAATAAACGCGCCGCAGCCAAGTTCCGCATCATCCGTATGAGGAGCCAGCACCAAAATGTTACGAGCACTAACTTGTGTTGGTAGTACCATGCTACTTTACAACCTTCCTTTCACGTTCCCTATTCATCGCGCCAAAGGCAGTTTGCTGTACTTCTTCCTTCCTGATGCGACCCGTGACGTCGGCATAAACATGCAGCAGCTTTTCTTTTTCAACATTCCAATGATAGAGAGACTGAACTGCTTCTTGCCCGCGGCGCCCCATTTCTTCCGCTTCTTCATGATGCGTAATGAGCCAATCGATTCGTTTCGATATGCCTTCAAGATCGAAGGGGTCGACGCAAAATCCGCAGCCTGCTTGCTCAATAATCTGCCTCCACTTCGGGAAGTCAGAGGCGATGACGGGAATGCCCGCCGCCATATATTCGAACAACTTGATCGGGAGCGCGTCTATGTAATTAATCGTCGGGTGCAAAATAACGAGCCCTGCTCTCGAACGAGCCATCGTTTCATATACCTGCTTACGGTTCAACTGCCCAAGGTAATCAACCTTGGCCCAGCCGGAACGTCCCATAGCAACATGCTTCTCCTCGGCAGATGCGAAGGAACCCGCCAGGAATAGCTTTTTATCCGATATTCCGAACTCCATGGCGCCAACTATCTGCTGAAGTCCGCGAATATTTCCGATGGAGCCGACATAACAGACGGCATCCTCCTTACCTGCATGTTGGGGAGTGCCAACGAATTCCCCAGATTGTACAGATTGTGGAGACTCAGCGGTTTGTACAAATTCGTCTAGAATTGGATAATTGCACACCGTCTCGGTGTAACACTTCGGATGTCTAGCAAACCGTTCTTCAATATGAGTCGTTGCCGTTACAATTGCATCGAAGCGAAGACTAGCCCAGAGCTCTATCCTCTCTACCAATCGCGATACGCTGCCTCTCAGCCACTTCGGAATCCACCCTTTGCTCAAAATCTGGCGCGGGACATCTTCATGCACATCGTATATGACTCTGTATCCCTTTTTCTTCAGCAACATCCCTATCGGAATCAATTCTGGATCATGAAAATGGTATACATCTGCATCTATTTGCCTCGCCGCCTCATAGAGTCGCCATGTTGTCGTCCACATTCTCTCAGACCGAGAACGTGGAATCGGCAGAGGGACAATGCGTACCCCTTCAATAACTTCCTCTCCATGGTGCGGCACAATGAACAGTGTGTTATATCCCGCTTTGGCCAGTGAGGCGGCTTCTTTAAACGTTATGCGGGAATCGTTAGCATCGTGAGCCGTGCTAAGCATACATACCGTGAACAAATGATTACGCTCATGATGATCCGCCATCAATCCGCCGCTGCCATATTTAACGGTGTGCAATAGAATGCTCCTCCTCTCGCGCTGCTAATAATCCTGCTTTAGTAATGACCGGAAGCAGGCCGATTACTGCAAAGAACGCTCGATTGTCGGGAATATCGCCACTGACCGTTACATTGAACAGCATGGCTATAAATATCATGACCAGCACGATCCAGCGCTCGGATTGAGCAGATTTCAAGATCAATATCGCATATCGAATCGTAATGCCAATTAGTAAAGCTAAGAGCAGCAAGCCAATGCCACCCAGTTCTACCATCACTTCGATGAACAGATTATGCGGATAATCACGGAAATCATCCATCTGTGACAGCACAGGCCATGATCCAATCCCATTGCCCCGCAATGGGGATCTTAGCCAGTAATCCCCCGCTTCACCTGCATACGACACCCTTGCGGAGGCCGACCCCCCAATTCCATCACTTCCCGGCATCAGCAGAGATAGCCGCAGCAGTGTCTGTGGTGGATTCGGAGATGCAGACCATATTACTGCTGTAGAGATCGCCCCCGCTATCATGGCAAGCAACAATAAGCTGTAACGCCTCACGTACATCCGATTGTGCTCCAATCGAATCGAATACAGCATCGGCAAGAGCAAGGACAGAAACGTTGCTAGCAGAGGACCTCTACCCCCGCCGACAAATAAGTGAAACATACAAATACCGAATGAGAACAATGAGAACAACTTATACAGGGCTTCTCTCTGTCCGAACAGAAGCTGCCACATGAACACAATTGCACCTAAGCTCGAAATTTGGCCTGCTCCTAAATACGTGCCCCCCATAACGTTGACAAATCCCTTCCCCCCGGACGCTGCGTAGGTGAGGATCCCCTCCCCTGCAATCCATAAGGAGAATATGCCGAGCGCCATTATGAATCGCTGCACCCGCTTCGGTTCCGAAGCAATGATCCATGAGCTTCCGATGATTGACCACAACACGAGTGTAAGCATCTTGGACACTTTATCTGTGGCATAGATTTGGCTTGGGGACCAGATTAGCGACAGCATCGCATAGGCTGCGAGCAGAAGATAAATGGCTGTCACCATGTAGCTGTCCCATAGAACGATGAACTTCCTCTTCATCAGTACAAAAATCGATACCAGCACGCCAAGTCCCAACGTCAGCATCGTGATGTCCATCGGTATCCAACTGAATCTTGGATCGGATTTGAATACACCTGCGAACAGAAAGACCACAAATAACATTTCAAAGGAAAAAAGGGTGTGAAGGAGACTCTTTAGAAGGTGATCAATCCGAATTGCGCTGGCACGCCGATGTTGATCAAAGTCGATAATATTTGGCTGAACCATACTCGCCCTTAACCGCATTGCGCGTATCGTATACAACTTGGGATTGTTCACAGATGAACTGATAATCGAAAGCGGAATGATCGGTTGTAATGACCGTAATATCCGCTCCTCCCAGGAGCTCTCCCGTTAATTCCGCCGCTTCAATACACTGTCCACGATGGATGCAGTGAACGACATGCGGATCGCTAAATACAACATCTGCCCCCTTCGACTTCAAGGCATCCATAATGGTGAGCACGGGTGATTCCCGCCAATCGTCTACATCCTTTTTGTAAGCCATGCCGAGCAAGACGATGCGCGAATTTTTTATTGTTTTCCCTTCTTCATTCAGGATCGAACCAATACGAGTCACTACATATTCCGGCATCGTACGGTTGATTTCACCAGCCGTTTCAATGAGCCGCATATGGCAATTGTATTCACGAGCTTTCCAGCTTAAATAGAACGGATCGATCGGAATGCAGTGCCCGCCGAGGCCAGGTCCTGGATAGAACGCCATAAACCCATACGGCTTCGTCTTCGCGGCATCAATGACTTCCCAAATGTTAATCCCCATTCGATTGCACAGGAGGGTCAGCTCATTTACAAGGGCGATATTAATGTTACGGAATGTGTTCTCGAACACCTTCTCCATCTCCGCAACAGCGGGTGAACTTACTTCAACCACATCCCCTTCCAAAACGGACCGATAGAGCTGAGCAGCCACTCGGGTGCATGACGCTGTTATACCGCCAACTACTTTGGGTGTATTTTTTGTGTTATAGCTTTTGTTGCCTGGATCTACCCGCTCAGGAGAATACGCCAGGAAAAAGTCAACGCCACAGGTAAGGCCAGAAGTTTCTAGAATGGGCTTCACCAACTCATCCGTCGTCCCGGGATACGTCGTACTTTCCAAGATCACTAGCATTCCGGGACGCAAGTGCTTGGCAATTTCCTCTGTTGATTGCTTGACATAGCTCGTATCCGGTTGATGATAGCTATCTAACGGAGTCGGCACGCAGATCGTTACGACATCCACTTCATTCATGAATGCAAAATCTGTAGTTGCCATTAATTTATTCGTCTGCACCATCATGCTCAATTCTTCGTCGACGACATCGCCGATATAGTTAATTCCTTGATTAATCAGGCTCACCTTCGTGTCCTGTACGTCGAAACCGATGACTTGGAAGCCGGATTTGGCCTTCTCAACCGCCAACGGCAGGCCCACGTATCCCAAGCCTACTACTCCGATCACAGAGGACTTATCAAGCAGCTTTTCCATTAGAACATCGGCCGCACTGATCGCAAAAGAGCTGGCAACTACACTCATCTATTTATCACGTCCTTTAAAAAACTGTGTCACGGTATCTATAATGTATTGCTGATCCTGCTGAGTCAGTTCTGGGAACAACGGCAACGCCATACAGCGGACGGAGGCCTGTTCTGCATGCGTCAGGTCGCCTTCGCTATATTCAAGCGGGCGATATACCTCTTGAAGATGCAGCGGAACCGGATAATAAACACCGGAATCAATTCCCTGCTCCTTGAGGTGCGCCATTAACTGTTCACGCTGATCAGTCTCAATAATGTACAAATGATAAGCATGCTTTCCATAATCCAGCTCTGTTGGAAGCGTAATAGGCAATTGTGACAGCCCTTCTTCGTACTGCTTCACCTTCTGCCGGCGCACGTCTGTCCATTCATTCAATCTGCGCAGTTTGACACGAAGTAAGCTCGCCTGAAGCTCATCAAGCCGGCTGTTATAGCCTACTCTCGCATGATAATATTTCGGATTCGATCCATGAACACGCAGCATGCGTATGGTACGAGCAAGTTCAGCGTCGTGCGTAACGACGATGCCGCCATCTCCGAATCCCCCTAAATTCTTGGTAGGGAAGAACGAAAAGCATCCCGCAGTGCCAAGACTTCCCGCCTGCTTCCCGTTATAATTTGCACCTAGGGCCTGACAAGCATCTTCCACAACATGAAGTCCATGCCTCATGGCAATGTCATTCACGGCATCCATATCTGCCATCTGTCCAAAAATATGTACCGGAATAATTGCTTTCGTGCGTGGCGTTATCGCCCTTTCGATACACTCCGTATCAATCAAATACGTATCGGGGTTCACATCGACAAACACAGGAGTTGCCCCAACGCGCGAGATCACTTCCGCACTGGCAAAGAAGGTAAAGGGAGAGGTAATTACCTCATCTCCAGGACCGACGCCGAGCGCATCTAAGGTCAGCATGAGCGCATCTGTTCCATTCGCTACTCCAACGGCATACGGAACATTCAAATATTGCGCCAACTCTTCTTCGAAAGCTTGAACTTGCGGGCCGTTAATATAATGGCCGCTAGACAGCACTTCTTCTGCAGCACGCAGCAGTTCCTCTGAAATCGACGCATAGGAAGCTTGCAAATCAATAAGAGGAATGCTGCGTTTTGTTTGCACGAGAATATTAGACAATCGAATCTCCACCTTCACCTATTAGTCCATTCATTCTGATTACAGGGAAATGAGCTGCTCTTCGGTGTTCCGTTGATTCACGCTTGCATCGTAGATGTCCAACACCATCTGCAGCGCTCTTTTGCCATCTTCGCCTGATACATGAGGATCACGATCATCGCGAATCGCTTCGACCATATCCCGAATCATATGGGTATGTCCGGGCTCGCCAAAAGGATTTAAATGCGTATGCTCAACAAATGCCAACGCTTCTTGCTTATCAAGGGATGCAAAGTTCCAATATTTAATCCAGTGCGCGGTTGGACCGCCAATCACCGCTGAACCATGCTCGCCGAACAATGCAATTTCTTCCTCTAAGTTGTTCGGATAGACGGTCGAAGCAACTTCAACCGAACCAAGTGCACCATCGGCAAATTGCACAACAGCCAATGCCACGTCCTCCATTTCGATATTTCTCAGCCGCGTTGCCGACATGGCTCGCACTTTAACTGCTGGCCCCATCAGCCAAGCTAGTAAATCCATCGAATGGATGCCTTGATTCATCAGAACGCCGCCATCCATAGCTCTCGTTCCCCGCCAAGGAGATTGATTGTAATAGTCCTGGTTCCGATTCCAGCGAAGCTTGACGCTCGCATGGCTCATCTTCCCGAATCTCCCCTCATCCAGCATTTTCTTCAATTGCACAATTGCCGGACGATAGCGGTTCGGATGTACGACTGCCAGCTTCACCTTATGCATGCTGCATGCCGCTATCACCCGCTCCGCATCAAGAAGCGTCAAGGCGAGCGGCTTCTCCACGACAACATGCTTGCCAGCCTGAGCCGCTTGAATGGCCATATCCGCATGCATCCCGCTCGGCGTGCAAATAATGACCACATCTACACATGGATCCTGCAGCATGTCTCTATACTGCAAATACTCCGCAATCCCGTTCTCTGCCCATGGTCTCATCCGCTCCGCGTCCGAGTCGCACAACGCTTGCAGTACTGCTCCTTGTACGTTCTGAATAGCTTCCACATGCTTTGCTGCAATATGGCCGCATCCTACAATCCCGAATCGTATCATCGTGCCATCTTCACTCCTTCATCCGAACTCGAAATAGTTTCCATTAAAAAACGCTTCAAATGTAGGGGATTATCAAGAAGAAGCTCATTGAGCTGCTTATTCCAGTGCTCGAATGCGCGCTCCTCCATCAGAAGTGGATTGCCGACAAAAATGCGCTGATGTTCCGTTCTCCGCAATCCTTCCTCCTCCGTTGACAATTCCTCATGCAGCTTTTCCCCAGGTCGTATTCCCGTTACTTCAATTTCAATATCTTTGTAAGGCTCAAAGCCGGACAAACGGATTAAATCTGTTGCTAAATCCAAAATTTTAACAGGCTTGCCCATATCCAAGATGAATACCTCTCCGCCAACGGCATAGGCTCCAGCTTGAATTACTAAGGCAACAGCTTCTGGAATCGTCATGAAAAAGCGCGTCATATCTGGGTGTGTAATCGTGATGGGCCCACCCTGCTGGATCTGCTCCTTGAAGCGCGGAATGACGCTGCCGCGGCTGCCAAGCACATTGCCGAACCGAACCGAAGTAAAGTTCGTACTGCTGCGCTCGTTCAGATGCTGGATGACCATCTCAGCCATTCGCTTCGTTGCCCCCATGACACTCGAAGGATGCACAGCCTTATCTGAAGAAATAAGGACGAAACGCTCACTGCCAAATCGATGGGCACATTCCGCTACATTCCTCGTCCCGTGCACATTATTTCGAATAGCCTCGGAAGGGTTCAGCTCCATGAGCGGGACATGCTTATGCGCCGCCGCATGAAACACGACATTCGGAGCATATTCGTGGAACAGTTGTTCAAGTCTTGGCTTATTTTGAATATCCGCAATGATTGGCATAATGTCCATCCCCGGATATAACCGGCGAAGCTCCAACTCAATGGCATAAATACTGTTCTCTCCATGACCAAGCAACAGCAATAATTGCGGACTAAGAGCAGCGATCTGACGACATAACTCGGAACCAATAGAACCCCCAGCCCCTGTAACAAGAACCGTTCTACCCCGAATATAATTGCAATTGTCTTGCAAATGTAGGCGAACAGGCTCTCTCCCAAGCAAATCCTCGACGTCTACATGACGAATGTCGTTCACCGTGAGCTTGCCCTGCATCAAGTCATCCAGACTAGGCATCGTATAAATATTGCGGCCCGTTGTCTTGCAGCAATCGATAAATTCGGCAATTTGCTTGCGCGGCAAGGAAGGCAGGGCGATAATAATGTCCTGAATCTGATATTGCTGTACAGCTTGCATAATCGAGTCACGGCCACCTACGACCGGAATGCCCACGATTTTTTTGTTCCACTTATTTGAATCATCGTCGATGAACGCTGCAGGCAGGGAATCTGAATGCTCATTGTCCAATATCTTTTTGGCTACTAGCGACCCGCAATCACCCGCTCCGATAATGAGAATGTGACGCTTCACCTGCTGATGGCTCACCGTACGTCTCTGCCTGTACCTTTGCAGCATTCGGATTCCTCCGACGGACAGAAGAACCGTCTCATAGGTCATGATCATAAACCCCCATGGCACCTCATTTCCCCATAGGAGAATAGATATCATCGAAGACATACCAGAACCAGCCGTAACGGCAGACGCAATTAACAACACATGTCTAATATCTGCATAACGCCATACTTGTTCATATAAATTGAACACCTGGAAGCCGATCAGACAGCAGACGATGGTGAGGACGCTGAACCCGAGCACGAACGAATTTCCAATCTGTCCTTCGTTAGCATGGATCGTAAGCCAATAGGACAGCCCGACACTTACAGCAATACATCCTGCATCCAGAACTGCAAAACTCCCTTTCCTGAGCCACCACAATTTCAACTCCATCACTCCATTAATTCAGTTGTCTCTGTCCCGAGCAGCTATTTCATCGCAATTACCTGTGAATTCAACGAATTGCGCCGTTCGACTTGATTGAGTACAGTGCCGATAATCGTACCGCTCACGCACTCTATGGCCTCTTTTACTTTCATGAGCGTAGCAGCTTTTACTTTTCCAGATTTGACAACGATCAGTACCGCATCGCACAAACCTGACAATATTAGTCCATCCGTGACTTTCGTTATGGGGGGCGAATCGATAAGAATAAGATCGAATTGTTCTGCAAGATGACTTAAGAGGTATTCCATTTGAGAGCTGCCCAACAGCTCGGAAGGATCACTGTTCGTCGGATTCCCAGGGAGTATGAATAAATTAGGTATGGAGCTTTCTTGTATCATTTCTTCCGACCATTGCGCAGATTCCAAATAATCGCCTAATCCGCTGCGCTTCGAGAGGGAGAATACATGGTGAAGTGTTGGTACGCGCAAATTCGCATCGATGATTACGACTTTCTTTCCTTCAAGCGCAAAGGCAATTCCCAAATTGCTAGCTACCGTCGTCTTGCCTTCCCCATGCACGGATGAGGTCACCAAAAGCGTTCGATCATTTCGCTTAGCTAGCATATAATTCAACTTCGTTCGTAATGCGCGGTACGTTTGGGAAATGTTAGACGTCTTCTTCATATGCACTAATAGCTGAATTTTACGTCGATATCGGAACATTCTTTTTATCACCCGCCAATTTGGTATTCGCTGTCTTTTGCGTCAACATATCTCCTCTTTTGCAAGGTTCGATGGACACGAGAGGTGAAAGTTCCAGTTCCCTCAGTCGTGCTTCATTTCGCACAACATCTCCCGTCATATCTTTCATGCTGACGAACAGCATGAGTAAAATAAAGCAAGCAGCCCCAACGATCACTGTGTTGCGCAATACATGGGATTCGACTTCTGGAATCATACGCTGTTGATGATTCGGGTCATCGAGAATGAGAATGTTGTCCATTTTGTAGATGAATGCTACTTGTCTTTTTAGCGTGCTTGTTACATCATTCATAATGTCAATCACTCTCGATTCTGAGACGTCTCGAACGGTTATAGACATTACAGGGGTTTGCTCCACCGTGCTTACCGATATGCGATCCGCAAGTTCACTGATTGATAGGCCCCAGCTTGGATTATCACGTATAACCGCCCCAAGAATAGTAGGTGTCTTAATTAATTCCTTAAAGGTGTTCATCAAGGATATGTTCAAATTCATTCTTTCCATCGTCATTTCTGCATCTGAACCGCTATTGCTCATAATCATCTTTACTGTAGAGCGATAGGTCGGTTTTTGAGTTACTTGCATGAACAATGCCGCAAGCAATGTTACAATAAGGGTAGTGATGATTAGAAACCATTTTCTACGGTTGATAACTTCAAGCAAGGTTAGAAGTTCGATGGTCGTTCACTCCTTTTGATGGATTATAATGCTTCTCTACTTGAGGAAACGTAATCGATTTATCTTCAATTGACCATCACATGGGGGGGACACTATAATAGAAAAAGAGGTTCTAAAGTCATAGTTTTGATACATTTTGTAACCTTGAACTACTTTTAGATTAAGATACATTTTGTATCGTGTCAATTCATTTCTGTATAATTTATAATTTTTTTGCGACATATTGTTTCATAAAGGGTGTATCGTCTTAGCAAGGGAGGAATTGTTGGCATGAGTACCGGAAATCGCATATCATATCTTCGAGATCAGAAGGGATGGACACAAGAGGGACTCGCTGAGCTGCTGGGTATTACCCGAGCCGCGCTTTCTCACTATGAAAAAAATCGCCGCAAGCCTGATTTTGAAACGTTGACCAAACTAGCGGATTTATTTGGAGTATCTATAGATTATTTGGTGGGACGCATCTCCAATCCAACAACGACCTTGACACATGAGGTTCGTGAGTTTGCAGACGCTTTGGAATTGTCTGACGAAGACTTGATGAAGAGGTTCCGTCTTACGGTAGATGGACATGAGCTGTCTGAGGAGGAATCGCGACGCTTCATCGCATTTGTGCGTGCCGAGCGTTCCATGCAGCCCACTTCCAGAATTAAGAAATAACCATAAGAAAACAATACATCCTCCATTGATCATCATAGGATCAAATGGAGGATGTTCATCACCATACTATTCAATTGCAGGTATAGCCTCCGGTCGGCGGTATACATCGGGCCATCGTTCAAGATCAATTTGCAATTGAGTCAAAATGTCGAAAATATCTAGCTTAGTCTGTTTATTGTCTAGACTTGTTTCATTTTGACTTTTCAGATTATGATTCTCCCCTATTCCTCCCATAACCCGTACCTCACTTATCTTGTAATGACCACTGCTATCGTTCTTTATTTAGTTCCAAATTGCCATACTTCAATCTTTATTATAACCCATAAGATGCAGGTACACTGTCGTATCATGGGGAGAAGAGCGTACCTATTCAGTTCTACTTTTGTCGAATTATATACGTATTCTTCAAAAATTACGAAGATGAAAGAAATGAGCGCGGACGAACCGGAACTTTGCCTTGACGTTGAAGCCATGCATGAATAATAAAACTAATAATCGATAATACCGCAATAGCAATTGAGATGACTGCTACGCCAGCAAGCCCGCTATGATCGTAAGTAATGCCCAGCAAATATGGCCCTATCATCCTTCCAATAGAGCTGATTCCTCCTGCAACCCCCATATAGAATGGGGCCTCACGACCAGCCAGAGCGGATAGGAATGCTGGGACAGCCGGGGATACAAGCATTTCTCCTAGTGTTGCCAATGCCATTCCAAGCACGAAACCTGCATAGTTCGGCACGATCCAAATGACGAGATATGCCGCTCCATAAAAGACGCCGCTCCATGTCAGCTGATCAGTCACACGCTTCGCCACGGTTCGCTTCATCCATGTTGTAATCGGCTGAGCTGCAAAGATAAGTACGCCGTTCAATGTCCACAGCAGACTGTACATGGAGAGGGCCATACCCTGATCTGCAATATGCGGGGCAATCCCGCTTCCCCACAAGGAATTCGCCAGCCATATGAACATGGCCCCTAAGGACATGAACAAATATATGCGATAAGCGGCTAGCTTATTCCATAGTGTCTGTTCCGTCAGCACTCCGGCAGAAGGCTGTTGTCTATCGCCAGAATTTACTGCCGCTCCAGTACCTTGACTCTCAAGAGCTTGTCCGTTATTTGTCTCAATATTCTCTTGCACGGCTCCCTCTTCCTGCATGCCTTGCAGGAAGCGATAGAAGAAGAAGGCAAACCCGGCTGAGGTGATTCCGTTCAGCATAAAGGTTAAATTAAACGAAATGTCTGCGAGCACACCGCTCAATGCTGTTCCCAGCGCGACCCCAATATTGTTCGCCACATAGATCACATTGAATAATTCATCCCGACGGTCAGACCAGCGAAAGCCAATAAAAGATTGGATCGCCGGCATCGATACGGAATTCGCTAGGCCAATTGCCCCCATCGTAATGATATACCCCCACCAGCTGGCATATGCCGTGAACACGAGCGAGAATTGCAGCACGGAGGTAATCGCTAATGCCCATACAAGCAGGCGCCGCACTCCTACCCGATAATACAATCCCCCGCCAAGGAACTGTCCAAATACGCCGCCGAGCATTTGTATCAGAATGACGAATCCGGCATCAGCCAAGGAGCGATTTAATTGCATGTGAACAAACAACGTCGTGAGCGGCCACATGAGAGCTCCGCCTGTTGAATTAATCATGCTTGCCCAGATAAATACGTTCATCTCCCGCGTATAATTGCGGAACGCCCCCATCGGCGAAAACTTCATGGTATCACC
>NZ_JMDX01000104.1:0-20304 GCF_000935845.1 Paenibacillus sp. E194 | reverse complement strand
TAAAAAAGCAAGCAGCCCAGACAGGACTGCTTGCTTCACATGATCTCTACATTTACGAACGTATTTTGTGCGATTGCTTACACACCAGAGTAACGGCCCAAGAATTCGGATGCTGCCTCTGTCAGGCGCTCCATTCCGGTACGGATGACACTCGGCTGCGCAAACGAATAGTTAAGACGCATTGTGTTGCGATTTGGTTCACCTGCATAGAAGGACATGCCCGGAACGAATGCTACACCCTTCTCTACAGCAACCTTGAGCAATGCTTGAGCATCCAAGCCTTCAGGAAGCTCTACCCAGAAGAACATGCCGCCTTGAGGCGTATTCCACTTCGCGTCCTTCCACATCTCCTGCTGCAATTCGGAGGCCATCGTCTCCATACGTTCTTTGTACACGGCAGACAGCTTGCGAATATGTCCATCCAGATCGAATACTTCTGGCAAGAGCATCTCACTAAGGATCAACTGATCCAGAACACTGGAATGGAGATCCGCAGATTGCTTCGCTCGAGCCATCATACGAATAACCTGCTTATCTGCAACGATCCAGCCTGTGCGCAGTCCTGGGGCAACTGTCTTACTGAACGTGCTCGTATAGGCTACAATTCGCTCCTCTGTTTTCCCTTCCAAGGAAGCGATATTCGGTACCTTGTTATCTGTAAACTTCAAGTCTCCGTATGGATCATCCTCAAATATGAGAACTTCATGCTCACGGCACAGATCCAGCAACGCTTGTCTGCGCTCCAGACTCCATACTCGCCCTGTCGGATTGCTGAACGTTGGCACTACATATACAAATTTCGGATTATGTTCTTTCAGCTTAGCAGCCAAATCTTCCGGAACCATACCGTTGCTGTCGCTCTCCACCGGAATGATGCGGGCGCTGTAGGAACCAAGCACTTGCAGGCAAGCAAGATATGTTGGATTCTCCACGAGGACAACATCACCTGGATCCAGCAATGCTCTTGCGTACAAGTCAATTGCCTGCTGAGAGCCTGATGTAACTAGAATCTCATCTGCTTCCGATTCAATGCCGCGATTGGCTTGCATACGAGCAGCCAGTCTCTCGCGCAGCACAACGGCACCTTCTGTCAATCCGTATTGCAAAGCTTGCGGGCCTTGACGGAATACACGCTCAGAAGCTTCACGAATCGCATCAATTGGGAACAGTTCGTCTGCCGGTAATCCTCCAGCGAAAGAGATTATCGACTTGCCCTGTGTTAATTTCAAAATATCGCGCACTACCGAGCTCTCTACAGAGCGAACGCGAGCAGAAAAATTATATTGCATAACGGTATCATCCCTTCCTATTTCCAAAAATGATACACCCAACGCTTTATTAATGCAATGGTGAGTATGATCTGCAGTCATCACAATCTTGTCACATGTAAGCGCATCCGGTAATCATAAATACATTATATAGAAGTTATACGCAAAGTTTAAAGCCCCTTCATTGTTGGGTTGGGTGCAGTACTACTACTATTCTATGTCTTATCGAAGGTTACTACTATACCCCAATACATATTAGTAATTGTTCAAGGTACAACTAGCTCTCGTTATCATCCAAAAGAGGAGCACCCTTTCACCAAAGCTGGTGATAAGGCGCTCCTTTTTCATTTGCAATCATTATGAAATTTAACATCAACTGCACGCTATGCACTTGGCTCTCCGCCGGGAAGCAGTCCATTCATCATGCGGAATGGAATCGAAATAATAATGCAGACGCCTTCTCCCGGTGAAGCATCCCACGTCATACTGCCATTCAACAGAAGAACACGGGCACGGAGGAGCTTCAGTCCCTTCACCTTCGCACGTTCATTGAACACAGCTGCTGCTTCAAAACCAACTCCATTATCTTCATACAGAATGACAATTTGCCCTTCGTCCTTACGTACTTGAAGGTCAATATTTTTGGCATAAGCATGCTGGGCTGAATTATGCAGAAGCTCCTGCACCATACGAAATACATGCAGCTTCATAGCCGGATACAGTGCATCAATCCCAGCTTCTTGATCCACTTGGAAATGAACGCGCTCGCTCCACTCTCCGCATTCCCCTTCGATAAATTGCCGAACCGCATTAGCGAAGCCCGCCGTGTGCATAAGCTGCGGATCAAGCCCCAGACAGGTATGCCGCAGTTCCATATTCACGTCTGTCAGCTGCTTTTCTACTTGAACTAGCTGCTCCCGAACAACGGTCGCTTCCGTGTTTGCATAAATGGCATCAAGCTGCATGCCAACATCATGCAAGCGCCGCATAACCGTATGCTGCAGCATGTTGGACAGTTTCCCTTTGTCCTTCTCCATAGAGCCGAACATTTTCTCAATCACCCACGGCCCAGTCGTTAAGGATTGCAAGGTTACAGGCTGCCGTTCGGTTTCCCGTTTCAGCTGCTCTACTTGCGTATTCAGCAAATGAATCATCATCACTTTCTTCATGCCGATATTCATATAGCGGATTAACTGACGTATCCATTCTTGTTCCTCCATGTTCAGCTCAGTTCCATCTTCACGATGTGCGACTACCAAATACGCAATGTACACATCATGCCGTTCAACCTCGAACCAATAGGCCGACTCGGAATAGAATTGACCCGAACGAACTCGCCGCTCCACATCTGTTGCATCGAGTGCACCATCAATATAGAGCTCGATATCATTATGCGGGTTTTTGATCACAAGTGCTGCCCCCCGAACCTTCAAGGTCTGTATGAGGGAGTAGAGGATCGCCTTGCTCCATTCCTGCATCGTATCCAATGCAGTTAATTGAGCCGTAATCAGCTGCAGCGACTCCTTCAGCCGCTGATTGCTCGGATAAATCGCTTTTGTAAGCTTCCGATTGAAATATGGGAAGCTGTACAACAGAACGGATAATAAGATTACGATAAAGCCAAAGCTGAATATATGCTGCACGATTGTTTGAGATTCAACGAAGATGATCGCATTCAATCCAACAAGGAGCGCCCCCGGAACCATGGCAATAAGGACAAGCGACACGACCCGCTTAATGACAATCTCAAAATCAGATAATTTATGGAAACGATTCAAATACACGAAGCTTAATGGCAGCAACAGTGTAAACCAGCCCGTCAATAGCGGCGATACAAGCGGATCCTGACGGAACATCATTGGAACATAGGTCAATAACAGGATTGGTGTAAATGCAATCCCCATCCATATCCACACATAACGAATGACAGATGCGATATGGGGGGAGCTTAACCGATTGTGATAATAAGTAGATGCGATCCAATAGAAATTGTAGGCCACCCCGCTCATAAAGAGCCAATCGGCAACGATATTGTCAATTTGATACACATCGTACACATAATCGGTCATAAGAAGCGTTGTTTTTAACATAAAGTATAAGCCAACGATTCCATAGAACAGATGAATGCCGCGCCGTGAGTAAGCAATCCCCGCTTTCTCATGGAAAAATTGTGCGATGAAGTGCAGCAGAACGATCGGTATTAAGGCTACGGCGCACCAAATAATAATCTGACCAAGCATATCTCCCCGGAATGTAGCTCCCATGCTCATATAGATGATGACCATTATAAGCAGCAGGCAGGACAGCATTCTCATGGACAAGCTGGAACGTTCCTTCCACCATATGTATCCTGCAAGTACAATGAAGATAAACTCGCTAGCAAACGGCAGTACTCCGGAATACGGATGGCGCGGTTCATGCGCCATATCGATAAGCCTTCTATGCCCAGATTGATCGATAACGAAATATTCCGCTTGTTCAAGCGTGTGCCATCGTCGGACGGTTGGATGTTCACTTGGCGGGCTGCCGTTAATGCTTACAACCCGATCACCAACCTGCAGCTGCTGTCTTGTCGCGAATGCCTCATTGGAGAATTCAGCGATTGTCCATACCCCTTGCTCTACTTGCACACGGATCCCTAAATAAGGATACCGAACTGTTACAAATACGAACCAACATTGCAAGACGAGCAAAAGTAATAACCCTATTTTTGTAATCGTTTTCAAATTTTTCGATTTTATTTCTATTTTTTCCATTTCTCTTCTTTACCCCTGACAGAAGAATCATTTATCGACAATTTTCATCATAAACCTTTCTTTATTCTAACGAACGCTTCCTGTAACTTCAATGCAAGATTTGTATGAATTTTGCATCTCCGCCCCCAATAATGATAGAATTCATGCTAGAATGGGTAATGTTTTTACGTTACCATTCGACTTCTTTCGAGGTGATTCAATTGCAACCAACAGCACAGACGGAACGCGACACGGCACGTCGCTCCCGAACGAAGACGAGCGGAGCTAGCGCCAAATGGTTTCTCCTCTTCTGGGTCATTATGATCGGTATTGGAGTAACGGCTACCTACTTCTACAGCACCCATATGAAGAAATCGATGCTTCAGGAAATTCAAGTGCAAACCGAGGCCCAACTGCAGCAAGTCAAATTAGACTATGAAAAGCAGCTCGGCGAGTTAAATAAGAAGATGGACGCCATGCAAAGCAAAGTTCAATCGTTCAATGAACTACTTACGTTTACAAAGGATAATACTTCGAACAAAACAGACAACAGCAACAAGCTGTATACTCAATTGAACGAAGTGAAGAAGCAGCTTGCGGAGCTGCAGAAGAAGATGGATTTGTTGAAATAACAAGCGAGGCGGTTTTTATGAAATTGCAAGTAAAAGTGGTCAATCGGCTATTCATGATGATCACTGCACCTTTTCTTGGCATGATGATATGGATGCTAATCTCTTCGCTGAGTGTGTCGCTTCACTTCGATAGCAAGCCGCTTGCGGAGCCAGCAGCATTCAATGAGACGCAGGCTCAAGTATCCACTCAATTGGATCAAGCGAAGGAGACGGCCGTCTATACAATCGAATCCGTACGACGTATCTCTACCTTGTACAATCGGACGACCACAACGATGAATGACATCGTTCAATCGGCGAACAGCCAAGCGAAGCGACCAGAGCGTATCTATGATCGCCGGATATCATCACGACTTGGCACACCGAAGGAGCGCATCGACAGCGAGAAGCTGCGCGCGGAATTATACACAATCAATCAGCCCACTTATCGCGGATATGCGATGAAGGTTAAATTGAAGGATCCACAGGCAATGCAAATGACGCTTGGCCGCGACGAGTACGGTGGATCAGAGACGACAATGCAAGCTGTGAAACGGCATAATGCCATTGCTGGCATTAACGCTGGCGGTTATGCAGAGAGCAGAGGCAAACGCTATCCACTTGGAACGACCGTGATGAATGGCAAATACGTCCCTTCATTTGAGCCAAGCTTCAAGAATCTGTCCTTCGTTGGCATGGACATCAATTCCCGCTTGATCGGCGGACAGTTCTATCAGAAGGAAGAGCTGGACAAGCTTAAGCCTGAATATGGAGCAACCTTCGTCCCTGTTCTATTAAAGAATGGCGCAAGTCTTACGATCCCTGATAAATGGAAGACGTCACCCGCGAGGGCTCCTCGTACCGTTATCGGCAATTACAAGGATGACCAGCTTCTCATCTTAGTTGTAGACGGCTATAACGAAAGCGGCAGCTCCGGTGCAACGCTCGAGGAATTGCAGCGCAAGCTGGCGAATCTCGGCGTAAGAGATGCTTACAACTTGGATGGTGGAGGCTCATCGACGCTTGTATTCAATGGACGAGTTGTCAACACACCATCTGATGGCGAGATGCGATCTCTTCCTACTCATTTCTTGTTCTTCAAATGACAACTTACGGAACAACCTGCATTTCATATTTTCATTTTGGTATGTTTTGGGTATAATAAAGGCATCCATTGGGGGTGTGCATATCATGTCCGTAACTTTTGGGATCATTATGCTCGTATTCACAATGTTCATCGTAGCTATGTTAACAGCTGGCTACAATGAGGATAAGACGAGCGGCTTGTAAGAAGAAGGAGCTTTCCGATTGCGGAAGGCTTCTTTTTTATGTTTCCATTTCTAAATATGGATACATCCGGTTGGATTGACACCCGTTACCTAACTTGATACAGTAAGAATAACGAGGCATTTCGCCCCCACTGGGGCGAGATGCCTTCGTGCATATTTATCGGTTTTTACATTTAATGGTCTATTGTCAGGAAAGGACTGATGCAATGATTCAGGTAAAAGAGTTTGTGGACGTAGGCTCATTGACAGCGGAGCAGAAGGCAAATGAGTTTTTGGCAACGCTGCAGGAAGAGCAAGTTATTGAGATTAAATACTCGGCAGGCTATCGCCCAAATCGCGATATCTCCGAGCAAAGAAGCTGTATATTGGTCATCTATCGGACAGCTAGCGTTCCTGCTGGGAAGCATGAGCCATAGCTGCGAACAACGAACATATCAAAAGGAGAGGTTTGTCATGATGCAGCATTTTCAGGCAGTAACAAGAAACAGTGAGAATCGGGGAGCGCTTCGGCAGCTTCGCAAGGAAGGACGACTGCCTTGTGTCCTGCTACACAAGGGAACGAGCGTGAATCTTCACTTGGATGAGAAGAAGTTCTCCATGTGGGTCAGAGATACGACAAGCAGCCAATTGGAACTCAGCTTCGACGGGGCTGATTCGATTACAGCTACCGTCAAGGAGATTCAGCGTCATCCTGTTACAAATGACATTGTGCATGCTGACTTACTGCGTATGTAATTCCCCTGCATTTCCTTCAAGCACTACTACTAGCATAATCATACAGCCAAGGTCGGAGAAACTCTTCTCCCCTTGGCTTATTTTTAGCTCCACAAATTAAAAAGAAGCATCACCGAGTGTGATGCTTCGCCTCTTGTTTCTCTTTATCGAGCCAAGTGAGTCATTTCATGCATACATTGTGCGCATATGTATCGATCCTTGAAATCCGCTACCCCATCCATTGACCCACAAAATACGCATTTCGGACGGTAGCGCTCTAAAATAATATGATCTCCTTGAACCAAAATTTCAACAGGATCCCCTTCGTTCATCTGGTAACGCTTCCTCAGTGATTTGGGAAGTACGATACGTCCCAACTGATCGACTTTACGGACAACACCGGCAGGTTTCATCAGTTCCACCTCTCTTGAATATTCTCTTCTCTCATGTTTACCCTCGAAACTACTGCCCCTACTACTTCGATGCCTCGATCCAAAATCCTGCTGAAATTTGTCAATTCAATTCGTTTTTATTCAAATCTTGTAATAAGGTGCAATTACCGCAAATTAAAGAAGTCTACTTGACGCAGAGCTTCATATACGACAATTGCCGCCGCATTAGACAAGTTGAGTGACCGTACCTTATCCGTCATTGGCATGCGCATGCATGTCTCTGGATTCGCATGAATGATCTCCTCAGGCAGACCTTTTGTCTCCTTGCCAAATACGAAGAAGTCCCCATCCTGGAACGAGAAGTCACTGTAGCAGTTGTCTGCTTTCTTCGTCGAGTAGAAGAAGCGGCCGTCCTTGTATTTCTCCTGAAGTTCTTGGAACGAATCATAGTAATGAATCGTTACTGCATACCAATAATCGAGACCTGCACGCTTCAAGGTCGCATCGTCCGTTCGGAACCCGAGTGGACGGACCAAGTGCAAATGAGTCCCTGTCGCTGCGCAAGTGCGCGCAATATTTCCTGTGTTAGCTGGTATTTCTGGTTCAACCAGAACGATGTTGAAAGCCATCTGATGTTCACCTCACATATTTCATTTTTATATTATACACCAATATGGCAAGCCTATAGATTTCCGTGCACAGCAAGTAAATTGAACTTATTGCACCATGTTCATAGATGTGGGTTTGACATTGGATTTTGCATGAATTATTATAGTTCTACAATCGAACGATTCGACTATTGAATGATTCAATTATCGAACTATTTAAAATCATAAGGGAGCTATTATTGTGAATCGAGATGCCAAAACCCTCATCGAACGGTATATCGCCGCAGAATTTACTGTGATGAAGCATTTATTTAACGAGATCGGAGAAGCAATCCCCAATCATCTAACCATCGATCAATACCAGATTATGTGCGTACTTCAACAGAGAGGGCAGTGCACTTCCACCGATCTGGCCGCTGTATTCAAGGTCGTGAAGAGCTCCATTACCGCCATTATTAATAGACTTGTCGATCACGGATATGTAGAACGAACACCCGCTGAGGAGGATCGTCGCGTCATCGAACTGTCCTTAACCGAGGAAGGGCAGAAGGTCTATGAGCAAGTGGATAAGCAGGTACAGGATATTGTCTCCTCTTATCTGATTCATTTCAATGAAACGGAAGTCGAAACCTTCATCGGGACGTACGAGAAGCTCGCCCGCTTGATGACAGAAGGGAAGAATCAAACATGAGAACGATACTAAAAGCAAGATGGGCCGTCATGACGGCCTGGATTGCGGTTGCTGTTATTCTTGCCATAGCAGCACCGTCGCTATCTGAGCTTGTGAAGGAGCATGGTACGATTGGCGTACCTGACGGTTACTCCTCTGCAGAAGCGATCCGCATCATGGATGAAGTGTCCAATGCGAAAGGCAATGTGCATGAAACGAGTATGGCATTGGTCTTCCATAGTCCAAATGGAATGACTGATAAGGACACCAAAGACATTCAGCAGGCTATTCAACAGCTCAATCAAAACAAAAACAGCCTTCATATCGTCTCCATGCTCGAACCATACGGACAGTCGGAATTAAAGGCTAAATTAATTTCCAAAGATAACAAAACTGTACTCACCTCCCTATTAGTCAGCACCGAGACAGCGAATCCGGTAGAGATTCGTGATCAAATCAATAAAGAACTCGCTTCTACTTCTGTTGAGCACTACATTACAGGTCAAAAGCTGATTGAAAATGACCAACTCGTCAGCTCACAAGAGGGCTTGAAGAAGTCGGAACTGATTACCGTTGTATTCATTCTAGCCATCCTATTTTTCGTCTTCCGCTCGATCGTCGCAGCCTTCATTCCACTGCTAACAGTCGGTCTGAGCTATATCATTTCACAATCCATTGTCGCATTTCTTGTCGAAAGCATCCAATTCCCGTTATCGACGTTCACGCAAATCTTTATGGTGGCTGTCTTATTCGGAATTGGAACGGATTACTGCATCCTGCTCCTCAGTCGGTATAAGGAAGAGCTCGCTAAGCACGACGATCTATGGGATGCGATTGCCGCTACGTACCGTACTGCCGGCAAAACAGTCCTCTTCTCCGGAATCGCCGTACTTGTCGGTTTTTCCGTGATTGGATTTTCCGAATTCAATTTGTATCGTTCTGCCGTTGCAGTTGCCATTGGAATTGCGATTATGCTGCTCGCGTTAGTAACGGTCGTACCGTTCTTCATGGCCGTGCTTGGCAAGAAGCTGTTCTGGCCAGCGAAGAAATCGATTGAGCATAAAGAAAGCCGTTCGTGGGGTGCCATTGGCTCATTCTCACTGCGCCGACCGCTGGCAGCGATGCTCGTGGTTGCAGCCGTCACTGTGCCGTTCCTAATATCCTATAAAGGTGAAGTATCATTTAACAGCTTGGAGGAAATCGGAGATAAATACGATTCCGTCAAAGCCTTTAATATTATTGCAGACAGCTTCGAGCCTGGCGAATCCATGCCGACCCAAGTCGTCATCAAGAGCTCTTCCCCGCTTCAGGTGGGCGAATATATGGCCGTAGCCGAGAAAATGAGCCGTGAGCTAATTAAGGTAGATGGCGTATCGGGCGTTCGCAGCCTTAGCCGACCTGCAGGCGATGAAATCAAGGACTTCCAAATTACCGAACAGGTCAAGACACTTGACAGCGGCCTGTCCAAAGGAAATGACGGATTATCCAAAATTAAAGATGGATTGTCCGAAGCAAGCAACGAACTAAGCAAAAACGAGCCTAAGCTCAAAGAGGCAGCTAGCGGAGCAGCACAGCTTACCGCAGGAACCGAAGAACTGAAATCCGGAATTAAGCAGCTGAATGACGGACTTGGCCGCATTGAATCCGGCATTCGCGATGGTTCTACCGGTGCCAGCCAACTGCAGCAAGGTCTGAAGCAGGCCAAGGAGAGTGCGCAAAAGCTGGCCAAAGCGCATCAGAAGCTGCTCGATACCTATAAGCAGATTGGGCAAGGTCTTACTGAAATAACAAGCGGCGTTGGCCAAATGAATACACAGTTCAGCGAATTGACTAAGTCGCTGCAATCGTTAACGGGCCGATTCGCAAGCTTGGAGGAACGCTTCCCGGATTTGTTGAGAGACGCTGATTATATGACAATTCGCGGTACCGTAACCGCTGCTGGGCAAGGAGCAGCCCAATTATCCGGCGCTCTTGGACAGATGCAATCTACATTAGCGAAAGTAAACGGAGGCATGGCTCAGGCGAACCAAGGCTACGAGCAAGCCACTACCGGCCAGAAGGCGCTGGCATCAGGGTTCGATCAGCTCATTTCAGGCATCTCGCAGCTAGAGTCAGGTCTGAAGCAGGCAGCCAATGGCCAAGGCCAAATCATTAGTAAAGTCCCTAGCATCATAACAGGACTTGATAAACTGCAAGCTGGCCAAAAACAGATCGGAGACGGCTTCTCGCAATTATCTGATCAGATTGGCAAGCTGACGACCGGCTTGAAGGATGGAGCCGATGGATTGACGCAAGTATCGGATGGGCTCAACTCTGCTCAGGGATATTTGCAAAATGTAAGTACAGCGCCGGATAAAGAGCTTGGCGGCTGGTTCGTCCCTGATGAAGTATTAACGAATGACGCCTTCCGCAAGGCGCTCGATATGTACTTATTCGAGGATCGCAGTGTAATGACCTTAGACGTCATCTTTGCTGATAATCCATATGGAACCCCGGCTATCGATCGAATCGACGCTGTGAAGGCGGCTGTGGATCGCAGCGTGAAGGGAACTTCCTTGGAAAAGGCGACGATCGCAGTCGGCGGTGTATCGAGCATGTTTGCCGACTTGAAGCAAATTTCTGGGGAAGATTATATGAGAACCGTAACGTACATGATCATCGGCATATTGCTCATCCTGATTGTCCTGTTCCGATCCATCATTATGCCGCTGTATATCGTAGCATCCTTGCTGCTTACCTTCTTCACTTCGATGGGAATTACGGAAGTGATCTTTACGAAGATGCTGGATTACTCCGGCGTTACATGGGCAGCTCCATTCTTCGGCTTCGTTATGCTGATGGCACTTGGCGTCGATTACAGCATCTTCTTGATGGAGCGCTTCAATGAGAATAAGCATCTGGATGTGAAGGATGCAATCCTATACGCGATGAAAAATATGGGGACGGTTATTATTTCTGCCGTAATCATCTTAGGAGGAACATTTGCTTCCTTCTATCCATCAGGCGTACTGTCCATGATGCAAATTGCAACCGTCGTATTATCCGGACTGACACTGTATACGTTCCTCATCCTGCCGTTCTTCGTACCTGTCATGGTCAAGACGTTCGGTTCTGCCAACTGGTGGCCGTTCTTCCATAAGCAGCAGGACGAGAAAGCGAAACAGCAAGTAAGTGCCTAAGCTGCTTTTCTACGTCACGTGAGTATTAATCCATTGAATATCCATTGATCACATGAAATATATCCGCAATGTTGAAGAGGAACCGGGCATCGGTTCCTCTATTTTTTACACCCAGTTTACGTTTGCTTAATATGCCGCTGACGAATATCCTTCATAATGTTGGTATATGACATTCGATCAGCAAACAATTTGGCTTACGTTATCGAATGCAGGAATTCGTTCAACCGATTACTTACTAAATGAATTGTGGGAGGGACTATTTTGAAATCCAAAATTTTAGTTGTCGATGACGAACCTTCAATCTCTACCCTCATTGAATATAATTTGAAGCTGGCTGGCTATGACGTTCTGTGTGTCTATGATGGGGAAGCCGTATTTGATGTTCTATCCACTTTCCGTCCAGATCTGATCATCCTTGACCGTATGCTGCCGAAGAGCGATGGATTGGAAGTATGCCGCAAGCTGCGCGTGGCGAACAATATGGTGCCTGTCATTATGCTGACAGCGATGCAGGAAATAGGCGACAAGATTGATGGATTAGATAATGGCGCTGACGATTATATGACGAAGCCGTTCTCCCCGCAAGAGCTCATCTCCCGCATTCAGGCTGTTATGCGCCGCATCCGTTCCCTTCCTCTTGTAGATGAAGGACAGGTGTACCAAATCGGCAGTCTGCACGTCATGGCGGATCAGCGTGAAGTGAAGCTGGAAGGCCGGGATGTGGAGTTAACTCCGAAGGAGTTCGAACTGCTCGTCTTCCTATGCCGTCATCGCGGCAAGGTATTAAGCCGACAGCAGCTGCTGCATGGCGTTTGGGACTATCATTTCCTCGGCGATACACGCATCGTCGATGTGCATATTAGCCATCTTCGCGACAAGCTGGAGAAGAACGCGCGCAGCCCAGAATATATTATGACGATTCGCAATGTAGGCTACAAGCTTACAGAACCGACCAAGCGTCACTTGGCCTAACTTATTCCTCATTTCCGATATAGCCCCGCCTGTTTCCCCGAGCAGGTGGGGTTTTTATTATTCCATGTAAATTACTGCGTAAGGCTTATGCATAATTAACTTATTGGGCTATTATGAATGAACGAACACAATTACAGACCATGGAGGTTGCTATGGCGAACATTGTTAAAATTCGAGCAAGTGTTTTTATACCTATGTCTTGGACGGAGCCGAAGCAAGAGTTGGATACGGGAAATATCATTCAATACGAAGGCGACAGTCGCGAATTTACACCGTATGCCGTAAACGCGATGCGTTCCAGAGTTGAACAAGAAGTCGTTGTTGATTTTTATAAAAGGGAAGTGTTCTCCTATTCGAATACTGGCATCACAACAGAAAAAGTGACTCACCCAGATGGCTCTGAGCATAAAAGAACCGGCAAAGCCAGTACAGAGGGCATTTTGTGTAGCCATATTAGTTGGGGCTCTAATGAAGTCATGTTTCAAATGCATGCAAGTGCCAGTAATCCATTACTAGCACTTGCGCCTCCTGTTGATTATTTATTACGCATACGAGTTACAGAAAATGGTACCGTTGAAGTTGAGGGCAGTCATGATGGATTTCCGTGTTTTGAATTTTATAAGCAAGTAGACCTTGGAGCATTTGAACAAATCTATATTCATGATTTTAGAGAAACTGGAGATACCGCTAAAGCTCTGGCCGGGGAAATGGAGTACCATTTCAAAAAAGTGTTATAACGGCAATTGGCGCTCTATATAGGCATACAAAAAAACGAGTTAGCGGGAGCAACTTCCCACTAACTCGTTGTTACTTATAAGAACAATGATTTCACTTTTTCCTTTAGCCGTTCCGTTGTTGGAATTGCTTCATGAACTGCGCAAGGGCCTCACAGCTCTCGTATGGTACTGCATTATAGATGGAAGCACGGAGCCCGCCAACGCTGCGGTGTCCTTTCAGACCTACGAATCCTGCTTCGCCAGCTTGCTTAATGAAGGCCTTCTCGAGCTCTTCGTCCGCCAAGCGGAAAGTCACGTTCATGAGGGAGCGGCTTCCACGCTCCGCACAGCCGCGATAAAAATCTCCGCTAGTATCGATCGTGCTGTACAGGAGCTCTGCCTTAGCTTGGTTATCACGTTCAACCTGCTCAAGGCCACCGCGCTCCTTCAGCCATTGCAGCACCAGATTGACCATGTAGATGGAGAAGGAAGGTGGTGTATTGTACAAGGAATTATTTTTATAATGAGTGCTGTATCGAAGCATAGTCGGAATCGTCTTCGGGCTGCTCGCAATCAGTTCTTCCTTCGCAATGATGACGGTTACTCCGGATGGCCCCAGGTTCTTCTGAGCGCCTGCGTAGATCATGCCGAACTTGGATACATCTACTGGACGGCACAGAATGTCGCTGGACAAATCCGCAATCAGGGGTACAGAACCGCTGTCTGGATAAGCATGGTACTGTGTTCCGCCAATTGTCTCATTGGAAGTGATGTGCACATAGGCAGCATCCTCTGGTGCGACAACCTCTTCTGGCGTCGGAACGCGCATAAAGCGCTCCGCTTCTGTCGAAGCAATAACGCGCGTTGCACCAATCAGCTCGGCTTCTTTAATTGCTTTCTCCGCCCAGCTTCCGGTATGTACATATGCGCCTACTTTGCCTTCAGTGAGCAAATTCATCGGCACCATCGCGAATTGCGTGCTAGCTCCGCCTTGCAGGAACAATACATCGTACCCGGAAGGAATGTTCAGCAGTTCCTTCAGCAATTGTTTCGCTTCATTATGAACCTGTTCATATACCGCTCCGCGGTGCGACATTTCCATAATGGACATGCCTTGCTCTTGAAAATCTACGAATTCGGCTTGTGCTCGCTCCAATACAGCCAGCGGCAGTGCAGCCGGCCCTGCATTAAAATTGTACGCGCGATGTTGTCCCATCGGTTTCTCCCACCTTTGTCTCCATGACTAGCATGTTCGTAGGCGCCCATAAAATGATCCGAACGTCTTCTGCTAGCGATATTTTATCGATAATGATAGCAGTATTTGGGTTCGCCATCAAGGAGCAATCCATATGTTTTGCAATAGATTGACTTAATCATGGGGCGATACTCATTACTTAAGAGACATGGCTGGATTCATAATTGTTAATCTTTACCTACGGATTCCCCCTTAACGAGGGTAACGTAGACGCGCTCATGCTCGACTTTCTCATCCGCAATCATTTTAAGCAGCTGCTCGCATGCGAGCGTGCCCCACTTGTGCTTGGAATAATCGATGGTTGCGAGGCGCGGCTGCATATAGCGTGTCAACTCAATATTGTCAAACCCGATCAGATGAATATGCTCGCCCACACGTAGATCTGTATCCGATATGCGATTGTACAACCCGACCGCCATTTCATCATTCAAGCAGAATACAGCAGCTGGCCTAGTGTACTCCTGCAAGATTTGCTCGGCAGCCTTCTCACCGCCGCTTTTGTTGAAGTCACCGACGATTTCAATCCACTCCACATTCGCCGCCCGATCCAATACGAGCTTTACAGCCTTCATTCGCTGCTCAGAATCAAATGATCCAAGCGGACCTGTCACAATATAAATCTTCTGGTGCCCCTGCTCCACCAAATATTCCGTCGCCAAAGTCGCACCCGCCTTGTTGTCCAACAGCACCTGATTAATGTTCGGATGATCCAATTCCCGATCCAACACGACGATCTTATGATTGCGATCAGCGTACATAAGCAGTTCCTCGCTCGTGAACGTCTGATCGAGAATGACGGCACCGTCAATCATTCGTTCCGGCAGCATGCGGTGAGACTGTTTCCCGCTGCATACGATCAGATCATAGCCCTGCGCATTGCATACTTTCTTCATGCCGTCCAGCAATTCGCCATATACTTCGCCCTTGAAGTCTGTTAAAAAGGCGCCGATGATCTTCGTTTCTCTTTTTTTCAAATTGCGGGCAGCGGCGTTTGGTACATAGTTCAATTCTCTGGCAATAGCCAATATTTTTGAGCTTGTCTCATCCGTCACCTTGCTGCTGCCATTCAGGGCATAAGATACCGTTGAAATTGACACTCCTGCTTTTTTAGCGATATCCTTTATACTGACCACGTGTCCTCAATCCTCCGTTTGATAACCAATCCTTCTTCCTTATGATGTTGCATCCATTCGGATGCCGCTTTGTCTTACTGAGATGTGCCGATGTCCGTTCATGCTCCTCAGATGTCCTTTCCCTATTGTAGCATTATAGGGAAAAGGGCGACCCGGAAAAGATCGCCTTTGCCTTCCTTACATCCATATTTCAATCCGATTTGCACCGCTTCTCCATTCGCATTCCATATCCGCACTGGCGATTTGTATGCCACCCTGCCGATACGGGTTATTTAGCCGCTCCGCGTTCACCTGCGTCCCATTTATCGCCGCGCGGCTCACGCCACCGCCTGCAATATGATAGATGAAGGTAACCTGTCTTCCGGCAAAATGATAGTCAAAATGCAGCCCATCCAGCGTGTTCGGAAGCACAGGATCAATGACCAAATCGCCTCCAGCCTGCCGAATACCAAGCACATTCGCAATCAGTTGATTCATATAGATTCCCGGACCGCTGGAGTAGATTCTCCATCCGCCTTTCACCTGCACTGCTCCGCTGCGAAGCGCGTCCATATTCACCTGCGCCTCATACCGGGAATGAAACTTCCCGTCCGAGCTGCTGAAGTAGGCATTGCTTTGGCGCAGTTCCGCATTAGAAACGACCTCGCGAATGCCAACGGGATTAATCGTCTCCAATCCGCGCCAAGCATCGTCCGCACACCCAAGCTTCGCCATCGCTTCAACATAGCGAATATGCGCATGCACATACTGCAGCCCTACCTCGCGTCCGAAGTTCGACGCCTGCTCAGCCCGCTTGAAGTGAGTGCTGACGCCGCCCGCATATTGAGCCGGCCGATTCATAAGCCGCACGCCATCCGGGAACGACAGATTCTCCTGAATCAAGCGATAATTAATGTGAGCCTGCTTCTCATCGACCAGTTCGGCAATAATGCTGCGCGTCATCGGCAGAAGCCGGTATTGAATGCCGGTATCCGTGTCTGTCGGGTGCAGCATCAACTTGGCATTCGCCGGATCTTCCATATAGATGAAGCCGGGAATAACCTCCGTGTGCAGCATGTAGCGCTTATAGTCCTGTTCAATGCCGGATGCGATCTCTTGCAATTCCTCAGCCAGCTTCTCGTCCACTGCCAGCAGCACATCAGCGAATTGCTTCATTGCTTGATACGTAAGTGCCACGGTCCAACTGCTGATCATATATTTCTTCAACTGCGCATTCGCCGGCTGCAGCGTATCATCCCAATCTCCATCGCCATAAGATGATAAATGTGTATCGTGTAGGAAATGATTGCGAATATACGAGATTTCCTTGATGGCATGCTCCAGTATGGTCGCCTTATCCGCCGTAAAGTCAAAACGCTGCTTCATGGTATAAGGAACCTTTTCCTTCAAAATACTGTAATCCCCGGTTGCCGTCAAATAATCGCCCAGCACCTTGAGCGGCCACACGATAATATCCCCGTGACTCTCCTCCTGCTGCACCGTAAAATACTCATCGAACATAAACCATTGCGGCCAGTTTCCATCATCCTCATATTGATGGGAGTAGACCATCTTCACAATATCCCGCACCTGCTCGTACTTGTGAGTAGCCATGAAATATTCAACCGGACCTTGGCATACGTCACGTGTTCCCCAAGCCGCCCCGCCATACTGTTCTAGTCCATGCGGCACTGCATAATGAACGAGCATGTTATGTGTGTACCACCATGCCAAGGCATTCATCTTGAACAGTTCATCGGACTGCCCCGCTCCGTACGAAAGATGGAATTCGTTCATCAAGCCTTTCAAAAATGCACGGTATGCGTCCGTTTCGGATTGAATATCACGTGTCCCCGGGGAATGTTTCAAATTCGCTGCGTGCTCTCGTCCATCCAACAATCCCTGAATTGTTAACGTCCATTCTTGATTCATATCAAGCTGCATGACAACAAGTGAAGCGTCACCAGATTGGATGCCGCTTGCCAGCATCGTCTCATCACCGATCGTCGCTGATGCCCCTTCCACCCACATGCGATATTCAAGTTTCGGGCACACCTTAGCGCTAAGCGATTCCTGATTCGCATGGAAGATCAGCGCACTGCCCTCCTGCTGCATGTGAACCGGAAGCTCGTACTCGTTGACATTCATCGTCACTTGATTGGTGATCATATACTTATAGGCCGTTCCATTCACAGAGCGGACGTTCAAGCGGATTTCAGGTACTTCCGTTGACGTGTAGTTCGTCACAATCAGCATGTCGTCGTCAGTCTTGTAATACCAGCGCGCGTAATTGAAGCCCATCTCGAACATGGATGGCATCGTGAGCAGCCGATACTTTCCGTTCAAGTGTATATAGACGCGTTGCCCAGACGTCTTCGGCACGTTCAGCGGGTTGCGGGCATTGCTCAGCATTTTATTGAAATTTGTGTTGCCAACCACCACATGCGAGTTGAAAATGCCATACATATAAGCAGTCGTCGTCATGACCTGCGCACCAAGCTTCACGCTGTTCCCGCTCATTACGATATGTCCATGTGGACGTTCAACGAGCCGTTCCTTCTCCTTCAGCACGACATGCTCGTAGGAATCTGTGAAGAAGGACAACAGCTGGCCATCCATGCGCTCTTCCTGGTTTCTTTCTGGGAAAATCGCCTGTACTTCTGCTTCTGTCATCGAAAGCGTCCGTAATGGTTCAGCAATATCGGCATTGAATTGGACAGGACTTAACGGATTCGATACTGCATTTTTCCCAATCGCCGATATATGGCTCGACTCGGTCAAGTAGGCTTCCCATGCCTGCCCCACCTCGTCCCGATACTCCAGCTCCGTGATTGCAGCCGCATGGTCTGCTTTGTACAGGCCATAAAATACAAACCGCTCTTCTCCTTGAAGCAATACACGCTCCGATTGCAGCGCAGTATAGGCAAATTCGTACTGATACACTTCATTGGAAAGACAAGGCTTGCTCACACTCACTGGTATGTTGGTTTCCTTATAGGACAATCCGAAAAATTGAAACCCGTCGGTCGAGTAGCCAATCGCACGGCTGAGCGCTCCCTGCTGCATATAAGGGAATGATCCACCTTGCGGTTGATTCTGGCGTGAGCATACAACACAACCTATCTCTTCATCCTCGAAGACAGCATGATCGACATATTGCGACAGATACGCCTCGTTGCTGCGTACTGCACCTATTGAAGCAATGCCAAGATCTTGACCATACAGGATATCGACGGTTACACCTTCCCCACGTACAGCAATATCCCAGAACCAAATGCCCTCTTTCAGAAGTGCAAAGGTAACCGTATACGCTACTCCCTCGACGACTCCTCCCCATACGACCCGATTTCCTTCCATCCGCACGGCACTGTGCGAGCGAATCCCGAGCAGTGGGTAGAAGCGGATACCCGAGTCATCGTGAATCCGCAGATATAAGTTGTTGAGCGAGGCATCAAGCGGACTCGTCACCAACTGATTGAGCATGATCTGCTCGCTAACTGCTTGATGCAAATCACCGCTCGGCCAAAATGTAAAGCGCAATTCGCCAGCTTGTATCGTAAACTTCGACTGTGTTGATTTCTCTATTGTCGTCATGTCTGCCCTTCCTCCTATCCCAGCTCATAGCAAGGCATCTTTTGTATCTATAAATCTAGTTCTATTTATTCTAGTAAGGCTATGCTTTATTGGTCGCTCATCTCTTATTCCTAAATCAGCATCAGCGAACGAGTCGGAAAGAATCTTGCAATGTATCACGGCTGTTCGATCCAACATGTACTTGGAACATTCCTTCGTCGCTTACCAAGCGAAGATCAGAATGGTGATATCTCAGCTGCTCCTCGGTTAAGTGGAATAGGATTTCCTTGCTTTCTCCTGATTCCAACTCAATCTGCACATAGTCCTTCAGCTCGCGCAGCGGACGAACAACCTCGCCCGATACGTCGCGGATATACAGCTGCACCGTTTCCACACCTGCTCTTGCTCCTGTGTTCGTAACGGTTATGCGGATTTCAAGCTTCTCCTCATCTGATATCTCGCTGCTGGAAAGCTCCAGATTGCTGTAGGCGAACGATGTATAGGACAGTCCGTAGCCAAACGGAAAAAGTGGATCATTCGAGCAGTCGATATATTTCGAGACATAGCGTTCATCCGTCTTGCTCGGATTCAACGGCCGTCCCGTATTGAAATGATTGTAATAAACCGGAACCTGTCCGACCGATTGTGGGAATGACATCGTAAGCCGCCCTGATGGATTCACCTTGCCGAGCAAGATGTCCGCAACGGCTGCTCCTCCTTCACTGCCAGGGAACCATGCTTCCAATACAGCATCCGCTGATTCGATGACGCCATGCAGATCGAGCGGCCGTCCATTGAACAAGACAACAGCTATCGGCTTGCCAAGCGTCTTCAACTGCTTCACTAGATCAAGTTGCACTTCCGGCAGACGAAGATCTGTACGGGAGGCACCTTCGCCGCTCATTGCGGATTCCTCACCCAGCGCAAGCACGATGACATCCGCGGCAGCAGCCGTATTGAGCGCTTCCTTCAACTGATCCGCAGTCATGCACTCGATGCCGCATCCAGCCGCGATACTCATCTGCCTGCTTGGCATCCGCTCCAACAAGGCATCGCCCAGCTTCACCGCATCCTCCTTCGCACCGACACAGGACCACCAGCCTAACACGTCCTCACTCTGAGCGAATGGCCCAATCAGCGCCACCTTGGATTTGGCTGCAGCGGCAGCATGCCGTTATTTTTCAACAGTACGCAGGATTTGGCTGCCAGC
>NZ_JMDX01000103.1:0-20445 GCF_000935845.1 Paenibacillus sp. E194 | reverse complement strand
AGGGAGTAGCCATTTAGCAGGTCAAGCACACTTCCGACCATTTCCTTGTTGCCGTCAATTGGCACACCGCGAATGATATTGGCGAATACGACACCGAATAGGAGAGGAGGCAGCAGACTGCCAATGAAAATCGCGGCATCCCACGCTTTCCTCCAAGCGCCATAATCCATCTTGCCCCTGAACTCGAACGCGACACCGCGCGCGATAAGCGCCAGCAGCAGCACGACGAATGGGATATAGAAGCCACTGAACATCGTCGCATACCATTCCGGAAAGGCGGCAAACATAGCCCCGCCAGCGGTAATTAACCATACCTCGTTCGCATCCCAATAAGGACCGATTGTGTTGATAATGATGCGGCGCTCATGACCCGTCTTCCCGAGGAACCTGGCGACCATGCCTACGCCGAAATCAAATCCTTCGAGGAAGAAGAAGCCGACGAACAGCACGGCGACGAGTATGAACCATAACTCATTTAGCGATAGCATGCCTTACCTCCTTATCAAATGGATCGTAATTCTTCATATCTTCTTCCTCCGGTTCTTCCATCTGCTCATCTATACGTATTACCTTGACGAAGAGAACAGCGTCGATAATGGCGAGTACCGCATAAATGGTCGTGAACGCAATGAGCGAGAAGAGAAGTTCTTCCGCCGTAACTGTAGGCGATATGGCGTCCTCTGTACGCATAACTCCGAACACAACCCACGGCTGACGACCCATCTCGGCCATAAGCCATCCCGCCGAATTGGCGAGGAACGGAAAGGCGATCATGCCAACCATCAGCTTCAAGAACCATGGGTGCTGCTCGAGCTTTTTCTTGCGGGACAACATCAGTCCGTAAATGCCGACAAGGCACATGAGCCCTCCTGCGGCAACCATCATGCGGAAGCTCCAGAACGTCATTTTGACCGATGGAATATAATTTCCTGGTCCATACTTCTGTTCATAGCGAGCTTGAATCTGATTCATCCCTTCCACACTGCCGCTAAGCTTGTTGTACGATAGCAGACTGAGCATATATGGGACTTGGATTTTGAACGAGTTCTCTTTCTTTTCCGTATCGATTGTGGCAAATAACGTGAACGGTGCCGGATCCTCACTCGTATTCCAGAGCGCCTCGGCCGCTGCCATCTTCATCGGCTGAGAAGTGAGCAGATGCTGCGCCTGTGCATGCCCAATGTAGGCAACGATGACGGACGAAATCAAGGCAACAGTAATCGAGACGCGGAACGAACGGCGGAACATGTCCGGATTGTGTCCACGCAGCAGTTTCCAAGCGCTGACGCCTGACATGAAGAAGGCGCCGGTTGCGAATGCGGCGAACAGCGTATGCGGAAATTGCAGCCACAATTGCGGATTCGTAATAAGTGCGAAGAAGTCGCTCATCTCTGCCCGTCCATTGTTGAATTCATATCCGACAGGCGCATGCATGAACGAGTTGGCGGTCAAGATCCAGAACGCGGACAACACGGTACCGATCGAGACGATCCAGATGCAAGCGAGATGAACGCGCTTCGATAAGCGCTCCCAGCCGAACACCCATAAGCCGATGAAGGTGGATTCCATAAAGAAGGCGAGCAGACCTTCGATGGCAAGCGATGGCCCGAACACATCACCGACGAAGCGGGAATAATTCGACCAGTTCATCCCGAACTGAAACTCCTGCAAAATGCCGGTGACGACGCCAACTGCGAAGTTAATCAGAAATAATTTGCTCCAGAACAAGGCAGCTTGCTTATAAATCTCCTTGCCCTTGACGACATAGAGCGTCTCTAATACGGCGATTAAAAACGCCAGTCCAATCGTCAAGGGGACGAAGATGTAGTGGAATAATGTTGTTGATGCGAATTGGATTCGCGCGAGAATGACCTGATCCATAGAGGCCTCCTTGTGATGAAAATGTGATCGTCGTGCAACAAGAAAAAGGTCTGTGAGATTCGAATAATGTGAATGTCTTCACGTTATGTGGTGCTATGAGTGTGACACTCGTTAAGATTCAGTCGTTAAGAAAAGCGTTAAGTTATGAGCTTGACGAGGCTGTACGTACATCGCAGCACACATCATTGCACACATCGTACATACTCTTGTCATATGGCACTGGCAGCCAGTCAAGTGAAGTTCTCACGTTCAGCATTATCTTAGAGCAGACTGGATGGGATGTCGCCATCCATTTCAACAGGGCGGGGTCATCCATGTTCAAGAGACTGACACAGAGTTGACAACGTTTCGATGAAAAGGGTCAGTACGAGATCACGAAGAGCAATGATATACTTATTTATATGTGATAAAAATCACAGACCAAGAAAGCAAGAGGTGTATTTCCATGTGGCAACCGGATCGTTCCAGCAATCAACCACTATATCAGCAGATTGCCGCATATATTGAGCGCAGCATTTATAACGGTGAATTTTCTCCGGGAAGCGTCCTTCCATCGGAACGCAAATTTGCCGAGCAAATACATGTAAATCGAAGCACAATCGTTCAAGCTTATGAAGAGCTGCGTGCTGCAGGCATTATTGAAAGCATGGTCGGTAGTGGTACTCGAGTAAGCAAGTCGAAGTGGGGGGCAGACTCTCAACAAACGCCAGATTGGCATCAATATTTAGATAGCTGCAAGCTAGTCCAGCCTGATCCGGTATACGCCGAATTGATTCGTTCCGCACTGGATTCGGGCAGCAACTGTATAGACTTTGCCAGCGGAGAACTGTCACCCGATTTGTCGCCAAATGAAGAGATGCGGATGCTTTTGAGCGAGCATCTGCTGCATGAGGACATGAGCTATGACGATCCTCAGGGCTATGTGCCGCTGCGGGAGGCTCTGTCCACCACTTTACATCAATATCGCGGCATTCGAACGACAGCATCATCGATTCTCGTTACATCAGGGTCTCATCAATCGCTCTATTTAATAACTCGCCGATTGCTTCAGCCTGGGGATGCGATCGCGATCGAGGATCCTTCTTACTATTATTCTCTGCCGATGTTTCACTCGGCGGGCTTGCGCTTGTTTCGCCTGCCTGTAGACGAGAAGGGGGTATGTCCGGAAGGGATATTGTCCTTGTATCGAGAGCACAACATACGGATGATATTCGTGAATCCGAATTACCATAATCCAACGGGCCGTGTGCTTGACCCCTCTAGACGGGAACAATTGCTTGAGATTTGCGGCAGCTTAGGCATTCCCATTGTGGAGGATGATCCGTTCAGTCTGACGTCCTTCACAGGCAATCCACCGCCAACGTTGAAATCGATTGATACAAACAATACCGTCATTTATATTGGCTCATTATCCAAAATTGTAGCGTCAGGCCTGCGGATCGGATGGATGGTTGCCCCGCAGTCTGTTATCACGCGGCTTGCTGCTGAACGAAAGCAAATCGACTTCGGAATGAGTGTGCTGCCGCAGCGAATCGCCGCACGTTTGCTGTCGGAAACTTATTTTGACCGCCATTTGGTACGGCTGCGGCAGGAACTCCTCAAGAAACGGAACTTGCTTATCGATGCGCTGCAGCGCGAACTTCCGGGGGAGGTGGCGTACTCCCTTCCACAAGGAGGGCTGCACTTATGGTGCAAAGTGAGAACCCCCGTTCATGATGCAAAATTGCTAGAGGAAAGCATAAAGCGAGGGGTTCTCTATAATCCTGGTACGGTCTACGGTTCAGAACCTGGGTATGTCCGGTTTACGTATGCAAGGCCGCATGAGGATGAAATTGGGTTAGGAATAGCGCGATTTGCTCAAGCGATTCATGCATCACAGCAGCGAGCAAAATGATTCATACCGGAGTAGAAATTCAAAAAAAGAAATGCAATTGGAAAGTTCCTCCTTTCTAGTTGCATTTCTTTGTAATATGATAGAGAGGAAAGAAAAAGAAAGCGTTTGCGAAATTGGGCGCAGATGAGATTGGAGGGAGGAAGAAGGAGGGACTATGCTATCCGATAACTAGATGAGATGGAGGGAAATAATGAAGAGATCTATGTATTTGAAAGCGGTTTCGATGCTGCTCAGTTTGATGGTTGTCATGACCTCGACGCTTACAGTAGTACAGCCTAAGGCGTATGCTCAAACAAACGGGCAGGAGAATGTAAAGGTGGAGCATCAAGATGAAGGCTCAGTCCTATCTAAACCAGATAAAGGTGATGGGACTCCGCCGAGCGTTACAGATGTCGTGTATGACAAGGACGGCAATATCATTTCGAATCCAATTGGGGACTCCAATGAGGAAGCTGCTCGCCTCCTCGCGGCTGCTACATTTAGCGGAACGAATCTAGCTCTGCATAAGCCAGCCTTTTCCTCCGGTAATGAAGTAGATTATTTGGGGCCTGAGCTGGCTGTAGACGGAAAAGGGAATACAAGATGGTCTTCGGCGAAGGAAGATGATCAATGGTTCTATGTAGATCTCGGAGAGAAAAAAGCATTCGATCGTGTCGTAATCCGTTGGCAAACGCCGGCCGATACATACAAGATCCTCGTATCGGATGACGCTCAGAATTGGACGAATGTGAAGGACAACGATGGTTCCATCCAATGTAAGGGCGGTGTGGAGACGGTTGATTTCCCTTCCCTCGAAGCTCGTTATGTGAAGTTCCAAGGTGTGAAGCGTGCTCCTGTCGATGGAGTACTGTATGGCTATTCCTTTTTTGAATTTGAGGTGTATCAATTGAATGACTTGCAATCTGTCATTGACAAGGTGACGGCAGCGCTCACGGTGCAAGCCGGACAGACGAAGCTCGATTGGTCCACTGCAGGAGTGCCGGAAGGCTACAGCGTCAGTGTATTTGGCAGCGACAGGGTTCCTGTCATCGACCGTGAAGGCAACATCCGTACACCGCTAGTAGACGCCAAGGTGAATCTGATGATTCAGGTGGAGGATCAGAATAGTCCAGACCGGAAGCTGCTGTCAGGAAGTATCCCCGTAATCGTTCCAGGCTTGCATAAACAGACATCGGATCGCAATCCCGAGCCGGAAGTGATCCCTTCTCTGCGCGAATGGTATGGGGATTCGGGCAATTTCAAGTTAAAGAAATCTTCGCGAATTGTAGTCAATCCGAAGGATGAGTCCTTGCTCCGTAAGGCGGCAGAGCTGACTAGCGAAGATGTATTGGATCTGACGGGATACCAGCTTACGGTAGTTTCTGGGACGCCGAAATCTGGGGATTTATATCTGTCGATTGATCCGTCATTATCATGGCTTGGCGATGAAGGAAACGTATTCAAGGTAGGGGAGTATGTATCCATTACCTCTTCTTCAGCTAAGGGAGCTTTCTTCGGAACGAGAACAGCGCTCCAAATCATTAAGCAGAATAAGGACTTGACGATTCCACGAGGTGAAGCAAGAGATTATCCGAAGTATGAGAAGCGTGGACTAATGATCGACGTAGCCCGCAAATTCTTCACGGTCGATTTCCTTCGCGATTATGTGAAGCTGTTGTCATGGTACAAGATGAACATGTTCCAAATTCACTTGAATGATGACGTCGGGGAGCCATTCGCAGATGGCACACGTGCAGCTTACCGCTTAGAAAGCACGACATATCCTGGACTTGCAAGTACCAGTGGGCATTATACGAAGCAAGAATTCAAGGATTTGCAGCTCATGGGCATGGACTATGGCATTAATATCATCCCGGAAATCGACACACCCGGACATTCTCGCGCATTCACGACCTACAACCCGGCGCTTGGAGAAGATTCCCATTTGGATATTTCTAAGCCGGAAACCGTGGAATTCATCAAGAACTTATTCAATGAGTATATAGACGGAAGTGACCCAACATTCGTCGGGCCAGAAGTGCATATTGGCACGGATGAATATTGGGGTCCGGATATCGAGCGCTACCGTTGGTACATGGATACACTCGTGAAGCATATTAACAGCAAAGGCAAGCACCCGCACATGTGGGGAGGCTTGACCCAATATACCGGAACGACGCCGATTAGCAATGACGCAACGATGGACATCTGGTATGAGCCATACGGTGCGCCACAGCAGGCGGTAGATCTCGGCTATGATGTCATCAACTCGCAGAATGTATACATGTACATCGTGCCTACCCTATACGGAAACTACTTGAATTCGCAATTCTTGTACGATGAGTGGGAGCCGAACAAGTGGGAGAACACATCGCTGCCACTTGGCCATCCGCGCGTGAAGGGTGGTATGTTCTCGATGTGGAATGACGTATCTGAAGCGAATGGCTTGTCAATGGACGATGCGCATATCCGATTGCTGCCTGGCATACAGGTCGTGGCAGAGAAGCTGTGGACGGGAACGCGCGATGATAAATCCTTTGCGCAATTTAACAATCGTACAAAGGTGATCGGTGATGCGCCGAATGCCGATCGTTCCCACAAAATTACGGTAAACAATCCAGACAATCTCGTTATGCAGTACATGTTCGAGAAGGGATTTAAGGATGGCTCGGGCAATGGATTTGATGGCAAGGTAGTCAATGTGGATATAACGGAAGGAAAATATGAACAGGGCGCGCATTTCAAAGGCGGCAAGAGCTACATCGAGACGCCAGTTGATGCGATTGGGTTCGGTTGGACCGCGTCCATATGGATCAAGCCGGACAAGGATAATCCAGATGACGCTGTCTTGATGGAATCGCCTGTAGGCACTTTGAAGCTGAAGCAGGGCAAGACAGGCAAGCTTGGATTCAGCAAAGGGCATTATGACAGTACTTTCAATTACGTCGTTCCAGAAGACAAGTGGACCCATATCTTGCTGAAGGGCGATGACAAGGGCGTATCACTATTCGTCAATATTGATGAGTATGTGGAACGTTTGGAAATGCAATATCCAAAGATGAATACGCTTGTCTTGCCGACGCTTCGCATTGGCAGCGAGACGAACGCCTTCAAGGGCACCTTGGATAATGTGGTCATCTACAACAAAGCAATCGAGCTGCTCAGCACGGAAAATCTGGCTTTGCAGAAGGCTACGGAATCTTCGGAACCAGAGTTTCCTTACTATTCCTCGGATAAGGCTGTAGATGGCAATCCGTCTACTCGCTGGGCCAGCAAGTATGTGGATGATGCTTGGTTCCTTGTAGACTTGGGAGAGGTCAAGGATATCAATAAGGTAATTATTAAATGGGAAGGCGCCTATGCGGAGAAGTATCAGCTTCTTGTATCTGATGACAAGACGAACTGGAGAAATATTTCCGGTGAAGGCGGAATCATCGAGTCCAAGGGTAAAATGGACATTCTCGAATTTGATACAACGCTAGCACGCTACGTGAAGTTCCAAGGCATCCAGCGGGCAACCGTCTTCGGCAACTCTTTCTACGAGTTTGAGGTATATTCACCAGGGCAAATTCCTGAATACAAGCAGTTGATCGCTACCATGGATGATATGCTGGCGAAGATCGGCAACAAGGGGAAATGGTACAAATTGCTGCTCGAAGTGCTGAACCGATACCCATACGATGCCAATCGTCCGATTGATGAGATGAAGACGCTCATGTCGCAGCTTGAACCGAATTAACAGATAGGGTAAAACCTCGCTTCCTTGGTGGAGGCGAGGTTTTTTGGTGTGCAGATGGAAAATCAACATCACGCAATCTTCACATCTTTATCCACTCTACGGAATGACCCGTGGTTCATTATCGTGTTATCATAAGGGGAGCAGCTGATATTTTACGTCTAAACCATATAACTAGAACTTTAGTAAGTAGGCTGCGCTGAAATGCTAGGGGGATTATTTCATACATGATAGACAAAAGGGGAGTGGGACAATTATGGCAGTGAGAAGACGTTGGCTGATTATGGGGAGCATTCTGCTTATGCTCGGAGCCGCAACAGGATGCGGAAGTCCGGAGGCAGAACAGCCAATGCAGGGAGCACAGGAGAAGGAGACGCCTGTGCAGGTAGCGGCCGTGCAGAAGGGGGCGCTGAATCAGACCAATGAGATGATTGGGACAGCGAGTGCAAGCCGATCTGTCGAGGTGATGCCGAAGCTGAGCGGCGAACTGAGCCGAATAAACGTGAAGAAGGGTGACACCGTCAGCAAAGGCGAGACTCTGGCAAGTGTGAAGGCAGACGATCTCGACATTCAGCTCCGCTTGGAGCAGCTGGGCTTGGAACAGGCGCAGGATCAATATAAAACGCTGCATAATGCACAGGCGTCTGAACTTGAATTGGATCAGGCGAAGCGCAGTATCGAACAGGCCGAGCTCCGTATTCAGCAAGCGAGCAATCGTAAAGCAGACGCATCCATCAAGGCGCCGATCAGTGGTCAGGTAGTGCGTGTAGCGGCCGAGCAAGGCGAGATTGCTGCAGGCACTTCGCCGTTGTTCACGATCGTGTCAACCAACCCGATCAAGTTCACGGCAAATGTGAGCGCTAATCAGATGCTGCTTCTGCAAAATCGGAAGGAAGTCAAGGTGGAGCTGCCGGATCTCGGCAAAACCATGAATGCGCACATTACATTCTTGTCTCCTGTGGCGAACGAATCTGGATTTTACGCACTGGAAACACAGGCAGAGAACAAGAAGGAGGAGATTAAGCCGGGCATGACGGCCAAGTTCTTGGTTGATCAGCAAGTGCTGAAGGATGCCTTGCTCGTGCCGACAGAAGCGATCGTCGAGAAGAATGGTGCTTCGCACGTATTCGTTATTCGCGATGGACAAGCTGTCGAGGAAGCGGTAGAGGTGCTTGAGGCGCAATCCAAGCTGACGGCGGTGAAGGGCAATCTTAAACCGAATGACCAGGTTGTTGTCAAAGGACAGCTGACACTGACAAGCGGCAATAAAGTCAAAATTGTCGAGGGGGCACGCTAACGTGAAAGTAATCGACGTCTCCGTTAAGCGTCCTATCGGCGTAATGATGCTCGTGCTGGCGATTCTAGCACTGGGCTTGTTCAGTCTGCGCAGTCTTGCAATCGACCTTTTCCCGAAAATCGATGTGCCGATTGCTGTGGTCGCGACCTCCTATCAAGGGGCGGCTCCAGAGGAAATTGAGAAGCTGATCTCCAGACCGCTGGAGTCTTCTCTGAGCACGATTCAAGGGATTGACACGCTGTCGTCTCAGTCACAGGCGAATTCCTCGCTGGTCATGCTCCAATTCAAGACCGGCACGAATATGGACAACGCCCTGATCGATGTCCGGGAGAAGGTCGATCAAGTGAAGGGGATGCTTCCTGATGATGCCAATGATCCGACCGTGCTTCGGTTCGACCCGAACCAGATGCCGATTATTACGCTTGGCTTGACGGGCGCATCTCCAGAGAAGCTTCAAGAATTTGCGGACAAGACCATCATTCCAACCTTGGAACGGGAACGCGGGGTTGCATCTGTCTCTGTTGCTGGGGGCAAAACACGCGAAATTCTCGTTGAGCTTAATCGTGCAAGCCTGTCGCGGTACGGCATTACGCCATCTCAAGTGGTGCAGGCGATCAACGCAGAAAATAAATCTCAGGCAGCGGGCTCTGTACCGAAAGGTGTGCAGGATCTGCAAATCCGAGTGAAGGGCGAATACGGTTCCGTAGATGACATCAAGCAGACTATCATTCATTTGCCGCGTGGGGGACAAATTCAAGTTAGTGATGTAGCTGTCGTCAAGGATACGTTCAAGAAGCAAACCTCGCTGACGTTAGTAGATGGCAGCCCTGCCCTCGTTCTATCGGTACAGAAACAATCGGATGCGAATACCGTAGCGGTTGCGGATAACATCGACAAGGGACTCGCGAAGATGAAGGATGTATTGCCGCAAGGTATTGAATTGAAGAAAGTGTCCGATACGTCGACCTTCATTCGTCAATCGATCGACAGCGTCATCGGCAATATGATGAGCGGCGGCGCATTGGCCGTCGTGATCCTGCTTCTCTTCTTGCGTAGCGTACGCTCGACCTTCGTTATCGCGCTCTCCATGCCGATTGCGATTATTTCGACGTTTACGCTCATGTATTTCACGGGGCAGACGCTCAATATCATTTCGATGGGCGGGCTTGCGCTCGGCATCGGGATGATGGTCGATAACTCTATCGTTATATTGGAAAATATATTTACCTACAGACAGCAGGGCATGTCCATGAAGGAGGCGGCCGTGAAGGGGGCATCTGAGCTCGCTTCTGCAGTTATCGCCTCAACAATGACAACACTCGTCGTGTTCCTGCCGATCGTGTTCATTCAAGGCTTGACTGCCGATATCTTCCGTCCGCTTGCACTGACGGTCTGCTTCTCGCTTATTGCATCGCTTGTTGTGGCGATTACGCTCATTCCGATGCTGGCGTCGAAGATCGTATCCGAGAAGAAGATCATGCAGCAGGAGAAGAAGGGCTGGTATATGCGCTTCTTCGGCGGGTTTGTTACGGGGTATAAAAAGATATTGAAATGGGCGCTCGGACATCGTAAAACGACGGTGTTTGCCACGATTGCTTTACTTGTAGGGAGCTTCTTCCTCGTACCGTTCATTGGCATGGAATTCATGCCTGGCGGGGATCAAGGGCAAATTCAGATCAAGGTTCAGACGCCAAGCGGCACAAGTCTGGATGAGACGAAGAAGACCGCTGACGAAGTGGCAGCCCTGCTCAAGCCTTATGAGGGCATCATTGAGACGGCCTCGCAATCGATTGGCGGCGGTGGAGGATTCGGCGGAGGCGGAACGAATTCTGCTACGTTCACCGTTCAACTCGTTCGCGCTTCGGAGCGGGATATCAAGACTAAAGAACTGATGCAGAAATTAACGGATGCGACAGGCAATATTGCAGGCGCAGACATTACCGTTTCTGCACAGGAATCAGGATTTAGTGCAGGCGCTCCGATTCACATCAAGCTGAATGGCCAGGATCAGAAGGTATTGGAGGAAGTTGCGAATCAAGTGGTGTGGATGATCTCTGACGTACAAGGGGTATACAATGCAGAGTCTTCCGCAGCGGAAGGCAATGCGGAGTTGAACATTACTGTCGATCGCAGCTTGGCCGCTTCCTATGGCATCTCCTATCAGCAAATTTTGAGCGAGATTTCGCTTGCCATGAATGGGCAGATGGCTACCCAATATCGGGAAGACGGCAATGAATATAATGTGAGAGTCATAATGCCGGAGGAAGAACGCAACAGTATCGCTGCATTGAATGCCTTAACGATTCAATCGCAGAATGGCCAGTTAATTCCACTGTCTGCTGTTGCGAAGTTCAATCAGCTCCAAGGGCCTGTCATGATTCAGCGCGAGAATCAGCAGCGTCAAATTAACGTTACGGCTGATATTGCGGGCAGAGACCTGGGCAGCATATCGAAGGACATTGAACAATCGCTGAAGAAAATGAATTTCCCAGATGGGTATTCATACTCCATGGGCGGAGCGAGTGAAGATATGGTGGAAGCATTCGGGGATCTTGGAATTGCACTCGTATTCTCTATCTTCCTCGTCTATGTCGTGATGGCGGTTCAATTCGAATCGCTGCTGTATCCGTTCATTATTATGTTCGCGATGCCGACGACGTTCATTGGGGTTATTGGCGGATTGTTCCTTACGGGCACACCACTGAGCGTAACGGCGATTATCGGGGTCATTATGCTCGCGGGTATCGTTGTCAACAACGCGATTATATTGGTGGATTACATCAATATCCAACGCCGCAGCGGATTGGATCGCCATGAGGCCATCATGCAAGGTGCGCCGAGCCGGATTCGTCCGATCTTCATGACGACGTTAACGACAGTGCTCGGCTTGCTGCCGCTTGCGCTTGGCATCGGGGAAGGCGCGGAAATGCAAGCGCCATTGGCGGTTGTCGTAATATTCGGTCTGTCCTGTTCGACGATCTTTACGCTGCTGCTGGTGCCCGTTATGTACACGTATTTGGATGATTTCTCGAACTGGATGAAGCGCTTGTTCACACGCAAAAATAAGGTGGAGAACGTAAGCGAAGCAACAGTATCTAATTAATTGGAATCACCAACAGTTTGATCGAAGAAAACTTAGTATATAGCAAAGCTCCTACGATCGAATACAGTCGTTTGTGGGAGCTTTTTCTTTGTGATATACAGCCAACTCCAACCGGTACATAAAAGAATTGACATGTTGAATCGGACAGCTTACGCTTAATTTGCCTATTATTCTCATTTCTGGGTTGATAGACATGACTGTGCTTCTACTAGAATGCTGAAGTAGATAGCGATAATGGAATGAATGTGTAGATGGGAAATGATATCTTGGAAAGGAAAAGGTGCCGGTGCCTCAACGAATACATGCATTGCATGCGAGCTGGCTGTTCCTTGTCTCTTATGTATTAAGCAATATTCTATCCACTTTTATTTTTCCTGACAAGCAGCCGTTGTACGCAAACTTGGGCCTGTTCTTGCTCTATGTCATGTTTGCACAGATTGGCCTGCATGTACTTCCTTCCGTTTTATTTATTGGCAGCAAGCGAATGTCATGGAAGGCTGTATTCAAATTGCGCCACGTATCATTAAGTTCCATGCTGCTAAGCCTCCTAATTTACGGAATCAGTCAAGTTCCAATGCTGTTCATCCATCAAGTTACTGAGCTTATTTCAAATGTCCTTGGACGCTCGTATCAGATGTCCTATTATCCACTTGCTGCTGACTTCACTTCGCTGCTCTTCCTCATCATGGCTATTGGGATCATTCCTCCGATATGTGAAGAGTTGCTGTTTAGAGGTGTGCTATTGACCGGATATGAGGAAAAGGGGAAATGGTTTGCAGCGGCGATGAGTGCTCTCCTATTTGCTTTATTTCACGACAATCCGTATCGGCTGCTGGAGTTGTTCTTTTCCGCATGGGTTTCAGCCATAATCGTGCTTCATGCCCGATCGATCTGGCCGGGAATAGTTATTCACTTGGCCACAAATACAACCTATGTCATCGGTTCATATATGAAGGGTGGAGACCTCGTCATGGGCGTCACTTCAACGGAAGCCCCCCCGAATTATTGGATAATAGGAGGATGGGGAGCCTTGTCTGTTCCGGCTGTTTATTTAGGGTATATGCTGTTGCGAATCATTGCCAAGAAAGAACAGAGCAAGGAGAGTCACAACAGCACCAGTCAAATGGATAGTAGAAAAGGGTATAGCTGGCTAATCCCGATTTTCCTGTCACTTCTCATCTTTGTACTTCAGGTCATGTAACTAAGGCTTTTTAACAATTCCACACCTATAGCATCGGCCAAATCTCTGACCACATCGCATCCAAAATGTCCTGAAGCCGATCTTCCTGGCTATTGATGGCGATCACGGCACCCTTATCGGGCATGACAATACAGAACTGTCCATGCGCGCCATCCGCCCGATAGGCATAATGTGAGCACATCCAGAATTGATAGCCGTAGCCTTGGCACCAGTCAAGGCTGCCTTCATTGTCGATCTGCTTGCTCGTTGCAAGCTGAATCCAATCGGCTGGGACAAGCTGTGCTCCGTTCCACACTCCTTGCTGCAGAAGCAGTTGGCCGAAGCGGCTCAGTTCTTCGTTCGTAAGTGCAAGCCCGGCACAGCCCAGCGTTACGCCAAGCGGCGAGGAATCCCATGTCTCTTCTCTAATCCCAAGCGGCTTGAACAGCCTAGGACGCAAGTAGTCGTGCACCGTTAGTCCGACGGCTGCCTGCACCATTGCTGAGATCATAAAGGTATCTCCGCTGCTGTATGTGAATCGTTTTCCTGGCACTCTATCCAAAGGCAGAGACATGTAATAGCGAACCCAGTCCTTTTCCTGCAGCGAAGCTCGTTCCTCTGCCCAGAGCGGGGGAGAATCATGCCCGGAAGACATGCGAAGCAATTCGCGCAGCTTAATGCTTGCAGGGTGAAGGAGGGGATTTGGCTCCGTATGCAAAAGAGCGTATTGCGGAAATACATCGCCTAGCGTTGTATCCAGGGTCAGCTTGCCTTCCTCGAAGGCAAGACCAACGGCCATGCATGTGAACGATTTGCTGATGGAGTGCTGCAACCGTCGGCTGTCTTCTTTTTGATCCCACTTTCCGATCAACTCCCCGTCCTGACGAACACGTACAGATTCCACTTGCAAATTTTCTGCCGTAACTCGATTCACGAACTCGGTTAGGCATGAGGCTCTCATCATCTCTAGTTCTCCCTTCTCGATAGGAGCGATATGTTCAATATCCGTACAATCCATTTCGTTGACATTCTTATTTCGAGATATTCTGTTGTGACCAAAATTCATTGCCGTGCATGTCATGAATGACCTATGTAGAAACGTGAACTAAATCACTTTATGAAAATCGTGGAATCACGCGTCATCACTGAATAGAAACGTTTCGGTGAGTGGTGATGAAATCTATAATGCAAGTATGTCATTGATTCTAGTTCGTTGTCAATGAGTCTATAGTAATCGCTTTCTATTTGTTTTATGTCTCAAAAATTGGGTTATTATCAATAAAAAGTAGTTTTTGTTCATACCTTTAATCGATTGTATCAAAAAATCATTGACAGATTCAGGATCAGAGATCTATGATTGTGTCGAAACGATTCGAATAAATCGCTTACATTTCGCAATCAGGTGTACTCTGCTTGTGATATTACGTGGCAGTAGACGTAGCTGGATCACGGTTTAGCGTAATTGCTGAACAGATAAAGCAGTAAAACAGTAACAAAGAAGTAAAGCAGCCAATGAACAGATCTAAAGTTAGTCAGCCCTATGATTTCAAAAATACGAAAATGAAAGGGATTACATATGGCGCATGTAACGATAGAAACTGGGTCGAACGTTTTGCGAATGAACACGAGCATTCACGTGATTTATCCCTTGGAATCGCAAACTCCGCCAAGCAGTACGCTTTATTTGCTGCATGGTGCTGGTGATAATGCGAGCACATGGCAGCGACTGACGACGATTGAGCAATATGCACAGCGTCACAATTGCACGGTAATTATGCCAGAGGCTAATCGCAGTTATTACACAGACATGGCGTATGGACTCGACTACTTTACATTCATTACCGAAGAGCTTCCCGATTTGTGCAGCAAGCTGCTCCAGTTGAATGTCGAGCCAGAGCATACATACATAGCCGGCTTGTCGATGGGTGGGTATGGCGCTTTGAAATGTGCGCTTACCTATCCCGAGCGATACGCCAAGGCAGTATCGTTGTCCGGGGTTACCGATATGCAGCGCCGACTTCGCGATCCCGATATGCCCCAAGGAATGGTGAGAGAGATGCAGGCGGTGTTTGGCATGGATTTACTCGTGAAGCCCGAGCAGGATCTATATGCGCTAGCTGCCAAGAGGATGGAAACGGGAAGCTTGATGCCGTCCATTCTGTGCTGCTGCGGTTCGGAAGATCCCTTTATCGAAATGAATCGAGCGTTTGCTGCGTATATGAATGCAGCTCCCTCATCCGGGTTCCACTTCCACTATGTTGAAGATTCAGGCACCCATGACTGGGTATTTTGGGAGAAGCATTTGAGGACAGCGTTTGACTTTCTTTTTAACAACAAGAAGCGAACTGAGAGGGGAAATGCAATGTGAAATCTGCAGCCTTGCAGGGGCCAGACGGCAAGCTGAAGAGTCGTTCGAAGCTGGGAGCGCTGTTCAGTGAAATATGGAAGCATCGAATGGTATATACGCTGCTCCTTCCTGGGCTGATCTGGCTTCTATTATTTGCGTATTTGCCGATGGGGGGCTTATCGCTTGCCTTCAAGGAATATAAGGCGAACCTGGGCATTTGGGGCAGTCCGTGGGTCGGGTTTGAAAATTTCAAGTACGTGTTCCGTGATCCAGCCTTCCTCGATGCGCTGTGGCGGACGCTGTACATTAACATCATTAAGCTGGTCATTCAATTCCCATTCCCGATCCTGCTGGCGCTCATGCTGAACGAGCTCCGAATGAAGCGTGGGAAAAAGGTATTTCAAACTGTGCTGACGTTTCCCCATTTCTTGTCATGGATTATCGTGTCAGGGGTTGTCATTAATGTACTAGCCTATGATGGACTTGTGAACAGCACGCTGACGCTGCTTGGACTGCCAACGATTAATTTTCTTGGGTCAGAGAGCACGTTCGTTCCGATGCTGCTGCTTACAGACATTTGGAAATCGACCGGATGGGGAGCCATTATCTACTTGGCTGCCATCTCGGGAATCGATCAGGATCAATTCGAATCTGCCCAGATTGACGGGGCGTCACGGATGCAGCAGGTGTTCCGCATTACGTTGCCCAACATTATGCCTACCGTCACGGTCATGTTCATTCTGTCCGTAGGCGGACTGATGTCATCGGGCTTTGATCAAATTTTCAACTTGGCAAATGCAGCTACGAAGAATGTGTCCGAGGTGCTGGATGTGTACATTTACCGGATCACCTTCCAATCTTCCACTGACTTCTCGTTCTCAACGGCGGTCAGCTTGTTCCGATCTCTGGTGAATATGATCCTGCTGCTTGCTGCCGATCGAGTAGCGAAAATGCTGGGCGGAGACGGGCTATTCCGATAAGGGGGGATGCAACAATGAGCAAGAAAACTGCACGGCGGTCTTCGTTCCGCAGAGAAAAGATGACTGCTCTCGACTATATCTTATTTGTCATTCTACTTGGTATTGCACTGTTGATTCTCATTCCATTCTGGAACGTCATTATGATTTCATTCTCGACGCCGAAGGAGTACGCCGACAATCCGTTCATGCTGTTCCCGAAAAATCCAACGCTGGCCTCCTACAAGGCGCTTTTCATGGACGGAAGTATTCTTATGGGATACTGGAACACCTTCAAGCTGCTTATTGTCGGTTTGCCGCTAAGCCTGTTCCTGACGAGCAGCATGGCTTATGGACTTAGCAGAAGCAAGTTTCCGGGTAAGCGGATCATCTTTTTCCTTGTGCTGTTCACGATGATCTTCAACGGCGGTATTGTTCCGCTGTACCTGATCATGAAATCCCTGCATTTGACCGGGACATTATGGTCTGTCATTTTTGCCGGCAGCTTCAGCGCCTTCAACATGATATTAATGATGAACTATTTCTACAGTCTTCCGGAATCGCTGATGGAGTCCGCACGCTTGGACGGAGCGGGCGAATGGAGAATTATGTTCTCCGTCGTACTTCCGCTGGCCGCGCCCATTATGGCAACCATTACGCTGTTCTATGGTGTCGCGTATTGGAACAGCTGGTATGATGCGATGATCTTCCTGCGCAAGGCAGAGCAGCTTCCGCTGCAGAACGTGCTTCGCACCATTATTGTGGAATCGACGACGAACGCATCTAATGCGTCAAGCGTAAATGCTGTCGGCAAGCAAGCTTTTTCAACGGGGATGAAGATGGCTGCGGTGTTCGTCACGATGGTGCCTATCATGTGCTTCTTCCCTCTGCTTCAGAAGCATTTCGCCAAAGGGGTGTTAACAGGGGCAATTAAGACCTGATGATACACATAGATTTTTGTTATTTTTGCATGATGGTATGACGGCAATATTCAGTATGCATGTATGCATCAAAAATCTATTATCCAAAAAACAAGGGGCGACAAAACATGAAAGCAGTCAAAAAGCTGTCGGTAAGATCAATTCTTCTCCTCTCGCTATGTCTGGTAATGCTGCTGGCTACGGCATGCTCGAAGGAGGGAGCGCAAGGAGGCAACGAGAAGGATGAAAGCGGAAATTACAAGGACAAACTCAAAATTTCCGTGGCAAGCACCATAAATCTGAAGGACGGACAATTGAACAATGAGTTCCATAAGTTCTGGATGGATAAGTTCAATCTGGAGTGGGACTACAACTTCATTGAATGGGATTCATGGGCGGAGAAACTGCGGCTGTGGGTCAGCTCCGGAGATCTGCCTGACGTGGCTACATGGAACTATATTCACGGCGACGCGATGAACTATATCGACCAAGGGCTTCTGTACAAGTTCCCAGACGATTGGAAGGAGCGCTGGCCGAACGTGGCTACTGCCTACAAGCTGACTGGGCTTGGCGAGAAGCTGGAAGAGCTGAAGGGTGGCACATATCTGCTGCCACGTCCCGTGTACTACGAGAACAAGCCTGCTGATCCGCTTGTCAACCAAAACGGCGTTATTGTTCTGCGCAAGGACTGGGCACAGGCTGTTGGCTTTGAATTAAAGGATGCCTATACGACAAGTGAATTAATGACGTTTGCCAAGCTGGTGAAGGAGAAGGATCCGGGCAAGGTCGGTGCGAATCTGGTACCTCTTTCCTTCAATGCAGGAGATGCAATGGTGAACATCATTATGCCGAACAGTGAGCATTCCCGTGTGGAGTCTGCCTTCTATAAAGGTGAGGATGGAAAATATCACTGGGGGCCAGCGGATCCAGAAACGCTGGTCGGCTTGAAGCTGATGCAGCAGGCATACAAGGAAGGACTGTTGAATCCTGAGTTCTATACATGGAAAAACAGCGAGGGAGGCGACAACTTCCGCGTGAAAGGCGCAGCGGCAGTAGCCGGCCTTGGCGGTCTGGCTTCCTTTAGACAAGACGTGGATAAGGATATGCAGAAAAACCTGGGCGTGAGCAGCGACGATCTTGTTCATACTGCGATCGTGCTTGGCGACGACGGCAAATATCGCAATCTGGAGCAGGCGAATTTCTGGTCGGCACTCATTTTCTCGCCGAACATCAGTAAAGAGAAGTTTGAACGGGTTATGGACTTATTGGATTATTCAACTAGCACAGAAGGACAAATGATTTTGAACATGGGCTTCGAGGGCAAGGATTGGAAATACGGCGACAACAAGGAGCTTGTAAGCCTGCTGCCGGAAGGGACATCGCTTGAAGACAAATATCCAAGCCGCTTCGAAGGGCTGTATTTATTAGGAGACGACTTCAGCATCATTAACCCGGCGATTAAGAAGGAATATCGCGACCGCTCCGTTCTGCATTATCAGAACAAGGCGAAGCTGGGCAAAGAGGGCGGTAAGCTGGCCGCCTATGACTGGACGGTTCAATTGCACGATTCCAAGGTGAAGAACCAGGCAACTTTCACTTACGAGACGGAGTATACGAATCTTATTTTGCAGAGCGGTGATCTGGAATCGAACTGGAAAAAGTGGGTGGAGAGCAAAATGTCACTCGTACAGCCGGCTCTGGATGAGTTGAACAATTTGAAATAGGTGCGATTTGTTTGAACGAACCCGGTATGCCAATTGAGCACAGGGATTGCTGCTGCCGGGTTTCTTTTCCACAATATTTCTTCTCAATGAGGAATTTGCACAATCGATGATTGCGCTCTTGGTGCAAGCACTACGGAGTCAAGTATTGCGCAAGTCCCTGAGGAAGGAGAAGCACTATTTAAGGAAATGAAAAATGAACATCTCTTCGAACGATGACCAGGCAATGAACTTTTCATACGAGAATTCGAACCGTGGAGGAACTACTATGGATAATCAACAACTTAAAGCGCTTGTACAACAGATGACATTGGAAGAGAAGATTGCTCAACTGCTGCAGCTTACGGGACATTTCCATGAAGGCTCGGACAGCGAAGGGCAGGTAACGGGGCCGATGGAGGAAATGGGCATAACCGAGCAGATGGTTGCGGCGAGCGGCTCTGTGCTTGGCTTGTCCGGAGCGCAGGCTGTAATCGATGTGCAGCAGAATTATATGAAGAAAAGTCGCCTCGGCATTCCGCTTCTGTTCATGGCCGATGTCGTTCACGGCTTCAAGACCATTTTCCCGATCCCGCTCGCGATCGGCTGCTCGTGGAATACGGAGCTCGCAGAACAGAGTGCGGCAATCGCAGCGCGAGAGTCGGCCGTCTCGGGCATTCATGTGACGTTTGCGCCAATGGTCGATCTGGTACGTGATCCGCGCTGGGGAAGAGTGATGGAAACGACGGGCGAGGATCCGCATCTGAACAGCTTATTCGCACGGGCGTTTGTGCGCGGCTATCAAGGCAAAGACTTAAAGGGAGATTCGGAGCGGCTGGCCGCATGTGTGAAGCATTTTGCCGCTTATGGGGCACCGGAAGGAGGCCGCGAGTACAACACGGTTGATATGTCGGAAAGGGCCTTGCGCGAATATTACTTGCCTGCGTACAAGGCAGCGCTGGATGAAGGCAGCGAGATGGTCATGTCCTCCTTCAATACCGTCGACGGTATACCGGCGACAGGCAATGAGAAGCTGTTGCGCGGCATTCTGCGTGAGGAATGGGGCTTCGGCGGCATTGTGATATCGGACTGGGCTTCCATACGGGAAATGATTGCTCACGGTGCGGCTGAGAATGATCACGAAGCAGCTCTCCGTGCTATACGAGCGGGCGTGGACATAGAGATGATGACGCCGTGCTATGTGCATCATTTGCCGAAGCTTATCCGCGAAGGCAAGGTAGATGAGGCGCTTGTTGATGAAGCGGTGCTGCGCATTCTGCGCCTCAAGGACAAGCTGGGCTTATTCGAGAATCCGCTGCGCGCTGCGAATCCAGAACGAGAGCGTGAAATTCTATTCTGTGCGGAGCATCGCAAGGCATCCTACGAGCTGGCAGCCAAATCCTGCGTACTGTTAGAAAAATAACGGCATGCTGCCGCTGCACGCCAAATACC